>NZ_CDRJTB010000078.1:0-29978 GCF_976954365.1 Paenibacillus sp. Marseille-Q9583 | reverse complement strand
GTTATTAGAATTACCTGACTACTTATCTTTTCTAGCGACAAGTAGTTTTTGAATAAAGACATGGGTAGCCATGGAGGAGGAGCTTTCTTTATGGCGAATGATGGAGAACTGTCTTTCAAAGTGATGATGTCTGATGGGAAGCTCACAGATTTCACCACTTGCTAATTCTTTGCGCACAATCCATCTGGAGAGCATCGCGATTCCCAAACCTGCTGCAACGGCTTCCTTAACTCCTTGACTACTGTTGAAGACATAGGATCTTTTGACAGAAATCTCTTCTTCTTGAATGAAATGATCACTGAAAGCACGTGTTCCAGAGCCAAGCTCTCTCAGAACCCAAACCTGATTTTGTAGCATCCCTTGCTCCACAGAGACTATTTTTGACAAAGGGTGGTTGGCCGGGGAGACCATAATCATCTCGTCCTTCATGTAAGGTGTGACCATCAGATCATTCTCATGGGCTTCTCCTTCGATAAACCCAATATCCAATTCATTGGCTCTTACCCCACCAATAATTTCTTCAGTATTACCGATCGTCACCTGAAGCTTGACTTGTGGGTATTGATTTGCAAATTCCGCAAGTCTTGAGGGTAATATATACTCTCCAATCGTAAAGCTCGCACCAATATGTATACTGCCAGTAACTTCATCCTGTAGCATTTGTATTTCCTGATGGGCTTCTTCGAAGTGGGCCAATATTTGTTTGGCGTGATTATAAAGTATTGTACCTGCTTCGGTTAATTTTACTTGTTTCGGAGATCGGTGTAGAAGCTTTGCGCCTAGTTCATTCTCAAGATTCCGGATATGTAGACTGACACCGGGTTGAGATAGATTCAGTAACTCTCCTGCTTTAGAGAAATGACTTTGCTCAGCAACTGTAACGAAAACCCGTAATGTATCCACAATCATAGAATTCCCTCACTAAAAGTCTCGAATGTATTTAAAGTTCCTTATCAAGCACGAACTGAGCTTTCTTCTGTGAAAATCCAATACGTGTATAGAAACGTACCGTATCTTCTCTAGTTTGGTTGGTGCACACTCTTAATTTGTTTCATGCTGTTTCTTTATTATAGTTCATCTCATTCAGTGGAACATCTCTATGTGAATTACTTCGTACTATTTCGATAAGTGGATGGGGATAGACCCATCGTCTTTTTGAAATATTTAGAGAAATGAGCCAATTCCATACCGACTTGTTCCGCAATATCTGAAATGCTGTAATCTGTGTAAGAAAGCTGTCTTTTAGCGTGCTCCATACGTTTCAATTGAACATAGGCCATTGGAGTCACCCCCATGAATCTTTTGAAATAAGGTATAAAATAGTTCGGGTGCAGGTGAACAAGCTCTGCTAGTTCATCAACCTCTATGGGCTTATTTAGACAATCATCGATGTAATGGAGCACATGAGCCAGCTTACCATGGTCTCCGGTGTGTATGAATTGCGTCATAAAGTCTGTGTGACTACTGTCGCTCGATTCAAGACAAGTGGCAATGAGATTAAGTAAACAAGCCTGAGTGCGAAGGATAGATAAGACATCGTCCTTTTGAAATTGTTCGATCATCTCCACGAAAATTGCCCTTATTGAATCTGGATTAGGCGAATCACAGATGTATAATTTTTTCTCCGCATGGAATAAGGGCCATTCTCCAATGTCAGCATCAAAGTGGCAGTAATAACGGATATATGGATCATCGATAGAAGTTTCGGTAGTTTGTGTGCTCCCCGCAGGCATGATCATTAGCTGACCTGGCTTCGGATAGTAGGTAATCCCGTTTATAATTACTTTCCCCTCACCCCCATCAATAAAATAAAGCCTATTAAAAGCGGGGGTTTCCATCGTGCGGTTCCATCCGGGATATCTATTACTAAGTTGGGCATGGGTCACAGTAACCTTGAGATTCTGCAGGAGACGTCCTGATAAGTTCCCTGAATTGTTCATCATTTAACTCCTTTGAAGCTTTTATATCCTCATTATAACGGTTTCATTTAACTAAAACATCTTACTCAAATACAAATAGTTCTTAATTTCGATCATGTTCATGTCCTTAAATAAAGTATATCATCTAACCATAACCATTAATAAGGAAGTGATCAGAGATGGGTACAGTTCGTTATGGGATTATTGGTATTGGAAATATGGGAACCGCACATGCGCAAAGTCTGCTGAGTGAGATTAAGGGGGCTGAGCTTACAGCCGTATGTGATATAAGAGAAGAACGTTTGAAATGGGCTGAAGAGCAGTTACCTGAGAATGTTAGGAAATATTCTACGCCGAAGGAATTATTCGAATCACGTATCATGGATGCGGTATTAATCTGTACTCCGCATTATGATCACCCTACACTTGCAATCGAAGCTTTTCAGCATGATTATCATGTACTAGTGGAGAAGCCTGCAGGTGTTTATACGAAAGCTGTTCAACAGATGAACGATGCTGCAGCACAGTCTGACCGCAAATTTGGAATCATGTACAATCAGCGTACAAATCCTTTGTATCAGAAGCTGAGAGATCTTATTCAGTCTGGTGAGTTAGGTGAGATCCGCCGGACGAATTGGATTATTACCGACTGGTATAGATCGCAGAACTACTATAATTCTGGTGGCTGGCGGGCGACATGGGCGGGTGAAGGTGGCGGGGTATTGCTTAATCAAGATCCTCATCAGCTAGATTTATGGCAATGGACGACAGGCATGATGCCGAAGCGGATAAGAGCATTTTGCCACTTTGGAAAATATCGCAACATTGAGGTTGAAGATGATGTAACCGCTTATGTGGAATACGAGAATGGCGCTACAGGTCTGTTTATTACTACAACTGGAGAGGCACCGGGAACTAATCGTTTTGAAATCAATGGCGATAATGGAAAAATCGTAGTGGAAGACGGGAAGCTAACCTTTTGGCGTTTGCGTACACCGGAGCCGCAGTTCAACGCAGAGTTTACGGGAGGTTTCGGTAGCCCGGAATGTTGGAAATGTGAGATACCAGTACAAGATGGCGGAGGGGAGCAGCATAAAGGAATTCTACGGAACTTTACGAATGCCATTTTGCATGATGAGGCATTACTTGCTCCCGGGGAGGAAGGAATTAAGGGGCTAACCCTTTCAAATGCCATGTATTTATCGGCTTGGACGGACAATTGGGTGGAGCTTCCGATGGATTCGGATTTATTCTACGATAAGCTGATGGAAAAAGTAAAAAACTCGACTTTCCAAAAGGAAACCTCAGAATCTAAAACATTGAATGTTAAAGGAACTCATTAAATCGAAAGAGAGAGGTTGAATCCTATGAAACGTTCGATGATTGCGGCTCAAATGTACACGTTACGTGATTATACTCAAACTGCAGAGGATTTAAGATCAACTTTTCAAAAGGTATCGGCAATGGGTTATGAGAGCATTCAGATTTCATCCATTGGACCGATTAATCCGATGCTCGTTAAAGAATATGCAGATGAAGCGGGGCTGGCTATATGTGCGACCCATGTGTCCTGGGACCGTTTAGTGAATGATCTGGATGCGCTTGCCGAAGAGCATAAGCTGTGGAATTGCAAATATATTGGACTTGGAAGTTTACCAGAAGAATTTCGTACGGGACTTGAAAGCTACCGGGAATTTGCGAAATTGATATCTGAAATTTCAATAACATTAAAAGAACAACACGGTCTGCAATTTGTTTATCATAATCATGATTTTGAATTTGAACGCTTTGAAGGTACTGCTGGAATGGAAGTACTGCTCAATGAGACTGATCCTGCTGTTGGTTTCATACTTGATCTATATTGGGTGCAGGCAGGCGGCGCGAGTCCGGTGGAATGGATACGTAAAGTTGAAGGCAGAATGCAGGTTGTGCATTTAAAGGATATGGCGATAGTTGATAGGAAACAGGTTTTTGCTGAAATAGGCGAAGGAAACATGAACTATGCGGAGATCATTACTACTTGTCGCGAGACGGGTGTTGAATGGTACGTAGTGGAGCAGGATGTTTGTAGACGTGATCCTTTTGAGAGCTTAGAGATGAGTCTGCGCTATCTCATAAGCTTATTATAGAATCGATAAGAAACCATTAGGAGGATTCTGATGAATAGAATAGATGGGATGACCTATGCACCCATATATGAAGCTAAACCTGTAGTGAAGCCAGGTGAATTCATCATCGCAGCTATTGCACTCGATCACGGTCATATTTACGGGATGTGTAATGGGCTGGTTGAGGCTGGTGCAGAGCTGAAATGGGTATATGATCCGGATGAAGAGAAAGTTAGAGCATTCATAGCCAAATATCCTGGAGTTAGGGCTGCTGAGTCTATGGATGAAATATTGGAAGATCCAGAGGTTCGCTTAGTTGCAGCGGCAGCTATTCCTTCAGAACGAGGCCCCTTAGGAAATAAGGTTATGGCTCACGGGAAGGATTATTTTACGGATAAAACCCCTTTTACAACACTTGAACAACTGGATGATGCTAGAGCTATGGTCGCAGCAACCAATCAGAAGTATATGGTTTACTATAGTGAGCGTCTTCATGTTGAAAGTGCAATCTATGCGGGACAGTTGATCCGTCAGGGGGCTATTGGTCGTGTTCTTCAAGTCATTGGATTAGGGCCGCATCGTTTAAATGCATCTAGCCGTCCAGAATGGTTTTTCGAGCGGGAGAAATATGGTGGAATTTTGTGCGATATTGGCAGCCACCAAATTGAACAATTTTTGTATTATACAGATTGTCAGGATGCTTCAGTTGTTCACAGTAAGGTAGCTAATTATAATCATTCGTCTTACCCTGAATTGGAGGACTTCGGTGATGCGACGCTTGTTGGGGACAATGGGGCAACCCAATACTTCCGTGTAGATTGGTTTACACCAGACGGACTCGGAACCTGGGGAGATGGACGTACAATGATCATGGGAACTGAAGGGTACATTGAACTGCGCAAATACAGCGATATCGGGCGTTCAAATACACCGGATCATGTGTACTGGGTGAACGGGGACGGGGAGCATTACGAACATGTAGCTGGAAAGGTTGGATTTCCGTTCTTTGGTGAACTTATCCTCGATTGTCTGAACCGGACGGAGCTGTCCATGACTCAAGCACATGTCTTCAAAGCTGCTGAACTATGTTTGAAGGCTCAAGCCCAAGCGATGAATCTAACTCCTAATCAACTAAAATAGCGAATGGAATAATGAATGGAGGTGGTAAAGATGAACAAACTTGGAGTAGCGATTATTGGCTGCGGGGCGATATTTCCTCTCCATGCTAAAGCAATATCAGCAATAAAAGATGTAAATCTAATTATTGTTGTAGATATTGATGCTGATAAAGCTACACGAGCGGGAATAGAATATTCCTGCGATGCCACTGATGATTATAGAGAAATATTAAATGATAATCGTATTGATGTTGTTCATCTCTGTACACCTCATCATCTACATGCAGAAATGGCTGAAGAGCTATTACGTGCGGGAAAGCATGTGTTAACTGAAAAGCCAATCGCCGTTGACCTTCCTTCAGCCATGCGCATGCTGGAAGCAGCGCAAGAGAGCTCCGGCCAGCTTGGTGTGGTGTTCCAGAATCGTTATAATGATGCTTCCGTTTATATTAAGAAGACTATAGATTCTGGTGATTTAGGAAAACTGCTTTGTATGAAAGGTGTCGTAACCTGGCATCGAAATGAAAGTTACTACAAAGATAGCAATTGGAGAGGAAGGTGGTCCACGGAAGGTGGAGGTGTTCTAATTAATCAGACCATTCATACCTTGGATTTACTACAGTGGTATGGGGGTGAGATTAAATCCGTGAAAGGCAGTATTACCACGGATGTGCTTGATGGCGTCATTGAAGTAGAAGATACTGCCCATGCTTGTATCGACTTTGCCAATAATGTTCGCGGGCTGTTTTATGGCACAAATACCTATCTTGAGAACTCTCCGGTGGAGTTGGAGCTAGTTTTTGAAGAGGGGACTCTTAACTTCCGTCGTGAGCACTTATATCTTTGGAAAGATGGGAAGGAAACCTTGGTTTGTGAGCCTATTTTCAGTCCTGCGGAAGGCAAATCGTATTGGGGGACTGGGCATAAGAGACTAATTGAGGACTTCTATGACCATATTTTGAGTGGATCAAAGTTTTGGCTGGATGGTTCTGAGGGGATAAAGGCACTGGAACTTGTGAAGCGTATTTATAGCTCATCGCAGAGGAACAAATAAGTCATAAATATAGCAAAGGCTGTTCCATAAGTAGATTTATCTACGAATGAGGCAGCTTTTTCGTGTTTAGGGACTTCCCGCATTTGGTTAAACACTAAGAAGACTACGACTTACAGAGGAAGATCGATTTGATTAATTCTCCTTTGTGGAATAATCTAAAGTAAGTATAGGTTATTAACAGCAAGATATCTGGAGGGTGCATACAATATGGAGAAAATACTACTGAACATTAGAACGAACACCAAGCTAATTTCCATTGTGCAGACCATTGTTGTTATCTTTGTCATATTATACGTACTGATGTTTCTTTCTGGTGGATTATTCACAACCTTTTTTATTATGCTCATTGCTTGTTTTGTTAGTGTAATTGCTGCTTTACTCATGCTAATTCGAAAAAGCTTCTTATGGGCAATTGTTGATCTTGCTGCTGCGGGCAGTATGTTCATTTATTTTATCTATAATGCTTAACTGTTATTAATCCTTGCAAGAAGCGGGTTTATGGCTGTAGCATAAGTTCCTTAACCTGGAGGACTTATTTCTCTCTTTTTTGCAAGCTTTTAAATAATTTATTTTTTTCATATAATAGTAGATATTAAATTTATAAATAATTGTAATACACTCGGATAAGGGTATAATTGAGACAGAAAAGGTGTGACGCCTAAGAAGGAGCGCCCACATCCTTTCTGCAAAATTCAGGGGATAAGGATGGTAATAATGGGCAAAAGTGCAACTGAAACAGACGTCATTTTAATTGGTGCTGGAATCATGAGTGCGACTTTAGGAACACTTTTAAAAGAATTAGTGCCAGATTGGAAGATTAAAGTGTTTGAAAAGCTCGAAAATGCAGGTGAGGAAAGCTCTAATGAATGGAATAATGCAGGAACTGGACATGCGGCGCTCTGCGAGCTTAACTACACTGTCGAAAAACCCGACGGAACTGTAGATATAAGTAAAGCCATCCAAATTAATGAACAGTTTCAACTTTCAATGCAATTTTGGTCTTATTTGGTAAATCGTAAGTTGATACATAATCCTCAGGATTTTATCATGCCCTTGCCCCATATGAGTTTGGTACTAGGGGAGAAGAATGTAGCTTTTTTGAAGAGAAGATTTGAAGCGCTGTCAAAAAATCCTTTGTTTCAAGGAATGGAATTTTCCGATGACTCTAGCAAATTAATGGAATGGATACCGCTTATTATACAAAATCGTCCATCGAATGAACCTATAGCAGCAACAAAAATAGACTCTGGCACAGATGTTAACTTTGGTGCTTTAACGCGTATATTATTTGATCACTTAAAGAGTAAAAATGTAGATCTCCATTATAAACATAGTGTGGATGGAATCAAACGTACAAGCGATGGGTCATGGGACTTGAGAGTGAAGAACGATAGCGGTACTATTGAACATCATACTGCAAAATTTGTCTTTGTTGGTGGCGGGGGAGGAAGCTTGCATATCCTGCAAAAATCAGGTATTCCTGAAGGGAAGCATATTGGTGGATTCCCGGTAAGTGGAATATTTATGGTGTGTAATAAACCGGAAGTTATAGCTCAGCATCATGCAAAAGTATACGGTAAAGCTAAGGTTGGAGCACCTCCAATGTCTGTTCCGCATCTGGACACTAGATTTATTGACAACAAAAAATCGTTGCTATTTGGACCGTTTGCTGGTTTCTCACCAAAATTTTTAAAAACCGGTTCAATGTTTGATTTGATCACTTCCGTAAAACCGGATAATCTCCTAACGATGTTGTCTGCAGGTGCAAAGAACATGTCTTTGACCAAATACCTAATCGAGCAAGTGTTGTTATCGAAAGAAAAACGCATGGAGGAATTACGAGAGTTTATCCCGAATGCCAAAATAGAGGATTGGGATCTAGTCGTAGCAGGCCAACGCGTACAGGTAATCAAAGATACAGAGGAAGGCAAAGGTATCCTTCAATTCGGTACAGAGGTAATTAGCGCCGCAGATGGTTCGATTGCAGCATTGCTTGGGGCTTCCCCAGGTGCTTCTACGGCTGTTCACGTGATGCTTGAAGTACTTAATAAATGTTTCCCTCAGCATATAAAAGAGTGGGAACCGAAAATTAAAGAAATGATTCCTTCTTATGGCTTGTCACTACTGGAAAATCCAGAGCTTTTGCATGAAGTTCACACATTAACGGCAACTACATTGGGTCTAGGTGGAAAAGAGCGAGTGCATAGTTAAGCAATGATCAATCGCTCAAAAGTATGATAATTGACAGAAATTTTCTTCAAAAAAGCCTATGGATTTCATTCATAGGTTTTTTGTTGAGTCCTCAAAGAACTGTTGGAGAATAACGAATACTATATCATCGTTGCGAACTTCAAGGCTTTTCTACGAGAGAAGGATGTAATTGATGTTCAGACCTATGAGGAGTTCTTAAATAGTGATTACTAGCTTGTCCTTTTAGTCGTCGATAGTGAATATGCTACAGTTTATTGTAAAGACCAAGGAAAGCTTGAAGCGCTTTGCCATAACGCAATTTCAAATGAGAATGACTTCAAAACAAGATTATCAGTATGGTAGAAGGAAAACGCGAGGTTGATTTGACGAACAAATCATTCGTTTGTTACAATGACCCCATCAATTAGGAAAAGGATGAGGACGATGGTTCGTCGTTTGAAACGGTTTAAGAATGTCGCTACTGTATCAAGCTTCTAAGTATAAATGCTATATATTACTTAGAAGCGAGGGGAAAGAATGAAACAACAGTTGTTTAACCACTGGTCAGAAACGAAGTATTTAAAGGATATTGTCACCAACCCAATGATTGAGGTAGGGGATTACTCGTACTACTCTGGTTATTACGATAGTCATCATTTTGAAGATGGGTGCGTCAGATATCTTTGGGGAGACGAACCGTCAAGAAAGTTATTTAACCCGATCGAAGATTTTGGGTGGCATTTAGATAAATTGATTATAGGAAATTATGTTTGTATTGCAAGTGGTGTAATTATTTTAATGGGTGGAAATCACAATCATCATCCTGAATGGATTACCGTGTATCCATTTGTGGACCAGATTGAAACCTCTTATGAACCTAAAGGTGATACGATCATAGAAAGTGATGCTTGGATTGGGATGAATGCAATGATTATGCCAGGTGTGAAAATAGGTGAAGGTGCTATTGTTGCAGCAGGCTCGGTTGTTGTAAAAGACGTTCCACCCTATACAATAGTAGGTGGCAATCCTGCTAAAGAGATTAGAAAACGATTTACAGATCGTGAAATCGAAAAGTTAAAGGAAATGCGTTGGTTTGATTGGAAACGTGAGAAAATTGAACAAGCTACGCCTATCTTTTCAAGTTCATCGATTGATCAATTATATGAGTTTTATCTAAGGGAAATAAAATCATAACACAATCACAACAGGCTGCCGCAAATATTCGGCAGCCTGTTCTTTTAACAGATTAATCCTAATTAGTATGATAATATGAATGGGCTCATCTAATCTCTTGGGAGGAAAGTGTGCTAGATATATGAAATATATTGAATTTGGTCTAGGCAATACATGGTTTATTAGAACCGAAACGGAGTTAGAGGATGGAAGTGAATTTGAAGAAAAAGGAATTGTGAAACCGGTAAGGTTCTATTCTCTATATATCAGGATTTGGATTGGTAAAACTGTAGTAATCCTAGACTTAAAGCAAGGTTTTAAAAAAAGTAAGAAAAGTTATAACGCGTTTAAGATTATTTTTGGTATAACAAGTCTCTAGAATGGAGGAGCATACATATAACGACAAGATGGAGGAAACTATGGATAAAATATTAAATGAAATAGCCAATTTGATAAGCAGTAAGGAAAAAAGAATTACTATTGGGATTTCGGGACATGGTGCATCTGGAAAGACAACATTTGCCCATAATCTTTTAAAGCTTCTGGGTCATAAGAAAGTGAATTATATGAATACTGATCCCTATATTATCGGCTCTCATCTTAGAAAGTACACTGTAATCGATTATGAATATAACAATGAACGTCATCGTAATAAAATGACAGCTTGTCATCCTTCTGCTCATAATATATCTGCTCTAGAGAGAGACATCCGAATGATGCGAGATGGTTTAGACTTTTATACAATAGACACCAATTATTTAAAGAGTACAATGATAGCTTCACAAAACAGAGTGAATAGGGTAGAGGGCATGAGCGTTGCTTTTGCAGACCCGAATTTGTTTGATCTGAAGGTGTACTTATATACGGATGGAGACACTGAATTGATGAGAAGGAGTATACGTGATGTCTCTGAAAGAGGAACAGACATCAAATATTTAAGAAAATCTCATGAAGACCGTAGAATTCAATATGAGGTATTTATGCATCCTTTTCATCGAAATTTTGATATCACTATAAAAAATTCCAATGAAGGTTATATTCTTGAAAATGAATTTAGGAGGGAATTATGAATCTTGCAAATAAAGTAACAATCGCCAGAATATTATTAATCCCTATCTTTGTAGTGCTTATCACAAAATATCCTGATTGGCCAGAGGGGATTTATTATGCAGCCATTGTTTTTTTACTCGCTTCTGCCACTGACATACTAGATGGGTATATTGCTAGAAAGTATAATCAGGTTACGAACCTTGGAAAGTTACTTGATCCATTGGCGGATAAGTTACTCATATCTGCTGCGTTGATCTAACTGGTAAGTCAGCAGATGTTATACACATGGGTTGCTTTAGTTATTGTAGCGAGGGAAATTATCACGAATATACCTATCGATCAAATCCTAATCTATATTTCACTAGTCATAACTATCTATTCAGGATTTAACTACATAAGAAATAACTATCGTTTTTTAAAATTAGAAGCATGAGCTCGAAAAAAGGTTGCCGAATAATGCAACCAAATAGATAAGGCGAATTCTCACTCCATTTCGAGTAAGGATTCGCCTTTTTTTACTGCAAATAAACCCATTGCCCTTGCATGTGTATGCCAAGTCTAAGCTCAAATCTGAACTATTGACACAAAAGTGTATTACACGTATAGTACATAAATAAGATGTATGAACCACTTAGTACACACACTTAGTATATGGAGTTGGTTGTATGACAGAAGAAAAAAAATCAGGTGTCAGCTTTAATATTCGAGAACCGGTATATATTCAAGTTGTCCGTTACTTTAAAGAGCAGATTGCTACAGGGCAAATCGGAGCAGGAGACAAGATTCCTTCACGGCGTGAACTGGCATCCGTAATGAAGATTAATGCGAACACGGCACAGAAGGCATATAAGGAAATGGAGGAACAGGGTTTGATCGTAACAGAAGGAAATTCCCCAAGTCGAATTACACAGGATCAGCAAATACTAAGCTCGATTCGTACTGAATTAATCGAAAGTGCAGTGGATATATTCATCGGTTCCATTCGGAATATTCAAATTCCAGTTGAAGAACTGGTAGACATCATAAAGACAAAATATACATCAGAGCGATCTCCAGAGGGTGGTGACACAAGATGATCCAAGTGAATCAGATGGTGAAGAATTATGGATTCAAGAAGGTACTAAATGGCGTTAGCTTCACTGCTGCCAAGGGAGAAATCACCTGCCTGATCGGAATCAATGGTGCTGGAAAGTCAACGGTGCTGAAGTCCATCATGGGACTGACACCGTACCAAGGTGAAGTCTTAATCGATAATGCATCACTAACACCTGCGATGTATGAGAAAATGACTTTTATTCCAGATTCGTTAACGATGCCCTCCAATATGCGAATTGCTGATTGCTTCAGCTTTATGGCTGACTTTTATCGGAATTGGAACGCTGAACGTGCAGAGGAATTGCTTAAGTTCTTCCAACTGAGCTCTAAAGATCGCGTGTCTTCATTGTCGAAGGGGATGGCTGCGAAGTTAAATTTGTTGCTTGGACTTGCCTTGGATTGTGATTACATCCTAATGGACGAACCGTTCTCGGGAATTGATATGTTCAGCCGCGAGCAAATTACTGATGTGTTCACGAGTGAATTGATCGAGGATCGTGGTGTGATTATTACAACTCATGAAATTAACGATATTGAGCATTTAATTGATAAAGTGGTCTTGCTACAGCATGGGAAGGTAGAACGTGAATTCTACTGTGAAGAAGTTCGCGAGCAGGAAGGTAAGTCCATTACGGACGTAATGAGAGAGGTGTACATGAAATGAGAGCTTTTGTGAAGCTATTGAATTTTGAAATGAACCGATTTGCCAAAATATATTTTGGACTCATGGTGCTGACAGTCGCCTTGCAACTTGTAGCAGTCAACCTCGGTGCTAATTATTGGTTGGATTCTGCGAATGAGGCAATGAGAGTGAATCAATGGACCCTTGAGCAATATCACAATGTGACTGGATATATTCAGCTAAACAGTATGATGTATGCTCGCTATAATGGACTTCTATATTTCGGACCCATATTTTTGAGCATCACAGTGTTGCTAATATATAGCTGCTTCATCTGGTATCGTGACTGGAGAGGTAAAAATACGGTAGTATATCGCCTGCTCACGTTGCCATCCAATCGGGCGAATTTGTATTTTGCCAAGCTGGTTACGATCTTGCTATTCGCATTTGGACTTGTCGCCCTGCAAATTATCCTTGTTCCACTAGAGCGTTTGATAGCACAGTCGATTCTTCCTGCTGAATTATATCGGAACATCTCGGTATTTGATTTTTTGAAGTATCCTACTGTGCTTAAAATTCTGGTTCCGCCCTACTTTTCTGAGTTTGTACTATACTATGGACTGAGCATTATTGGCTTGATCGTTTTATTCACAGTGATTCTAATCGAGCGGAGCTACAGACTGAAAGGGATTGGCTTTATCGTACTATATTTAGCGGTTCTGGCTGGACTAGCCTCAATACCATTTCTTATGGGTTATGGCAGTTATGATAGCTACTTCTATCCAGGTGAAATCATAGGGGCTTGTCTCGGATTAATAGTGATCATTGTTGGAGGTTCGCTTTGGTACAGCTTGTATCTATTGCGTAAGAAAATATCGGTATAATTGAAGGGGTATGGAGGTTAAGGAATGAGAAAATATATGGTTACCGCCGTTCTTGTAGTGCTCGCGGTTGTTACAATCGGGACGTATTATGTACAAGCTTCACAAGAGACACCACCTAATTATAAGCTGACGACGGTTCAAGGGGATGCTTCCCTCGTTGAAGGTATAGCTGTATACGGAAATTACATGAGTAAGGATAGTGTTTTTGGTATCAAACGAGCTTATATCACTACAAAAGGTACAGATTATCCAGATGAAAAGTCTGCGACAAGCCAAAGCTTAAATCGAAGACCAATGAAAACGCAAATGGATCAGTGGATTGAAGAGCATCGTCAGTTCATGCGCGGTAAGACAAACACATCTGGTTTCTATGAGAATGAGGAAATGCTTGCTTATGTTAATGCGACAGTAGATACGAAGCGATCAAATGATTCATCAGCGAAGAGAAATGCAAAGCTTAGTATTTCTGTACTCAACAAGCAGAAGAACAATACGCTTGAAATCACATCCAATATCAATGTAGATCATGATATTTCAGATATGTACGTACAAAATGTACAGCTTATTGATCAGCAGCTTGTTGCTATGGTGTTTATGAATCACAGTGCGAAAGGTTATGTATCTGAACCGCAAATTATCCGTGTTAATCTAACCACAAAAGAGATTCAGAATGAGCCGCTCGCGTTACCAGGCGTTAAATCTGTAGCAGCAGATGGGGATACTCAATACGCATGGCTAGCCAATCAAAATCTGGAACACACGGATCAATGGGTTTTAAGGATTAGCAGAAATAATCATAGAAAAGCATATCAAGTGGATGTCAAGACAGGGCAAATCTCGCCGCTCACGTTCCAAGGGCATGAAATGTTATTGAATAATATTATGAATGCCTATGGACAGAAGATTTATTTCCTGCAAAAAGCTGTATCGAGTAAGGAAAATATAGGATTCACTGTTATTTCTTACGATATCTTTAGTAAAGAATATGAGACTACTCTGAAGAATACAAATATAGATTTGAGTGAGAACATTACCTATGCTTTTAAACAAGACCATCTCTATATTATGGGTTATAAGAATTTCAAAGGTAATCGTCTATATGTTTTCAATTTGACAAGCGGTAACCTTGAGTACGAAGGGAAAGTAATATCAACAGAGGCCGCAAATCAGGCTGAAGATGAAGCTAACATGGATTTGAATTTTATCGATCTCGGTCAGTTCTAGAATTATTTTTAGAATAGAAAATTAGATATAAAGAGACATAAAGAGATATAAAAAGGTGACAAAGGCCGGGCTAATGACTTTTAATAGTCAATTAGCTCGGCCTTTTAGTCGTGAAATATATAACAGTCATTAAACACTATTTTTCGATTAAAATATATTGTAAAACGATAAACTATATGTTAGATTCAATTTTGAAAATAACTTTGTGAGGTGTGTTTTATGAAACTTGGATCAACGCTTTTTTTAAGGATAGCTGTTGTTCTTATTGGACTTCCAGTTCTTGCCTTGTGTATAATTTTTGTACCTGCGATTTCGAATTATGCAGCAGAATTATACCCTGATCAAACCTATATTAAATATCTCTTGTACATTGATTTGTATGCATCGGCGATACCTTTTTACTTTGCATTGTATCAAGCGATCAAACTGTTAGGATATATTGACAACAACAACGCTTTCTCAGAATTATCTGTAAAGGTATTAAAAAATATCAGGAACTGTGCAATTGCAATCAGTGGAATTTATGTAGTGGGATTGCCACTTTTCTATCTCGTCGCGGGGAGAGATGATGCCCCAGGGTTCATTGTCATTGGGGTGGTTGTGATTTTTGCTTCCATAGTGATTGCAGTGTTTGCTGCGGTGCTCCAAAAGCTTTTGAAGGAAGCTATTGATATAAAATCAGAAAATGACTTAACGGTCTGAGGAGAAAACAATGGCGATTATTATTAATATTGACGTGATGCTGGCTAAAAGAAAAATGAGCGTGACCGAGCTTTCGGAGCGGGTTGGAATAACAATGGCTAACCTGTCTATATTGAAAAATGGAAAGGCGAAAGCGGTTCGATTATCAACATTAGAGGCGATCTGCAAAGCTTTAGATTGTCAGCCTGGCGATATTTTAGAATACAAAAGTGACGAGCCGACTAAAGAAATAAATGAATAGTAGAGGCAGGGCTCTTTTCTCAATCTTTATGAGAAGGGGGCCTTTTTGATGTGCATTAATTGGAGGCGGGAAATAATAGGGGTTATATTAATGATAAAAAATAATTGTAATACAATCAAAATATATTGAATAACGATAAATTATGTGATAAATTGAATCCAGATTATTAACTTTGTGAGGTGCAGTTTATGAAACGAGAAACACTCTTTTTAAAGATAGTTGTAATTCTTATTGGACTTCCTGTTCTTGCTTTGTGTATTTTTTGGTTACCTACGATACCTAACAAGGCAGCTGGAGATTATCCGGTGTATTTGGTTTATCCCGTTCTTATAGGGGTGTATGTAACGGTGATAGCCTATTTCATAGCTTTATATCAGGCGTTAAGACTTCTAAGCTACATTGACAAGAACAAAGCGTTCTCAGAACTATCCATTAAGGCTTTAAAAAATATAATTTACTGTGCAATCATCATCAGTATCTTATATGCGGCGGGTATGCCACTTATTTACGAAATGGCACAGGAAGCCGATGCACCAGGTCTAATCGTACTCGGACTTGTCATGACTTGTGCTCCAATTGTGATTGCGGTCTTTGCTGCTGTTCTTCAAAAGCTCTTGAAAAATGCCATAGAAATAAAATCGGAAAATGACTTAACCGTCTGAGGTGAAAATAATGGCGATAATAGTGAATATTGACGTGATGTTAGCTAAAAGAAAAATGAGCGTTACAGAGCTTACAGAAAGGGTTGGAATAACAATGGCCAATCTTTCTATATTGAAAAATGGAAGAGCAAAAGCGATTCGACTATCAACATTTGATGCGATATGTAAAGCTTTAGAATGTCAGCCAGGAGATATTTTAGAATACCGAAAAGAGTAGCATGAGCTGGAAAGGAGAGTGCATCATTGAAATCAACAACGCAGCTTCTGCATTTCGGCTATCATCAGGCGATGAGTTGCATATTTCCTATTGCGATCTTTGGGACTTTAGCTCTCTCTAACGTAATAGATCTACCTTACATTTACCGATACGATGCCATTCTTATTATATTGCTTACCGTTCAATATCTTATGTTCCGTACTGGATTAGAGACGCTTGATGAAATTAAAGTCATCTGTGTATTTCACATTATTGGTTTGCTGCTGGAAATTTATAAGATAAGAATGGGGTCATGGTCATACCCTGAACCCGGGCTAACCAAGGTGTTTGGAGTGCCACTGTATAGCGGGTTTATGTACGCGAGCGTCGCGAGCTATATGTGTCAAATTTGGCGTAGACTGAAAATGGATATGACGGGCTGGCCGGGACTTGCTGCTGCTGGATCGCTCGGAGCAGCTATCTATCTGAACTTTTTCACGCATCACTTCATTCCTGATTTTCGCTGGTGGCTAAAGGGGCTTGTACTCATTGTTTTTTGGAAAACATGGATCATTTATCGGGTACGAAACACTACTTATCGGATGCCCTTGACACTGGCTTTTTTCTTAGTAGGTTTTTTTATCTGGTTAGCTGAGAATATCGCTACATTCTTTAATGCTTGGAAATATCCTGATCAGAATCAGGTATGGCATGTGGTTAGCGTCAGTAAGATCAGTTCATGGTTCCTTCTGGTCATTATTAGTGTCATTATAGTTGCTCAGCTTAAACATGTTAAAGCTAACCGTAACGCGAAAGAGTAGAGTATGGTCTTCAAAGCAAATAGTAGTACATGGAGTAAGAACAAATTAGTGATGAGGGGGAGATGAGATGGAATATACAGATTTAAAAGAATTGCAGGATGTGTTTTTCTTTGGTCTAATAGAGCCGGAGGTAAATCAACTAAGGTTATCTTTTTGTAAAAGCAAAGCTAGTGATATAGCTGAGCCTCTTATGGATGGTGAGAAAAAATCTCCCATAATACAAGTTGATTTTCACTCCTATATTGCATATTCGATTAGAAATGAATTCTTTACTTCTGGGGATGATTACGAGGAATTTGACGGAAAAATATTTAGGATTTATAAGAAATCTAGGTATCTTGATTTTATTTCTAATGGAATATTCGCATCAAAGGATTTTCCAAAACCATATAAGCACTATGGGATCTGTTGTATTGACCATGTCGTTGATATTATTTCAACATCGGAACCAGTTGTAAGGGGAATTATATAGATCTGAATTTCTTTCCAGAGTATAGAAGATAGCAGCTGATTGCACATGCTTGTCTTTTTTAACGATTAGAGTTATTATGGATTTTCAAAGTCGTTAATGGAGGTGCTGAATGAAATATTCCCAAGCGACAGACTATGCGCTTCATGCAATGCTTTATCTGGTGACGGCGGCGTCCGATAAGCCTGTAGGCGTTCAATTACTTGCTGAGAAGCTGGGTGTTTCGCAAACCTATCTGTCCAAAATGATGACCAAGCTAGTCAAGGCTGGATTGATTCAATCTGCACCGGGAGCAAACGGTGGATATCGTCTCAGACGGAAGTCCGAAGAGATCTCTTTTCTGGATATTATCCATGCGATCGAAGGGACTGCATCTTTGTTCGAATGTAGCCTGGATCACGGTAGCGAGTGCCTGATTCAACAGGTTGTGATTGACGCTGAAAGACAGATGGAGCAGTACTTGGAGAACAAGAAAATTGCAGATTTGGCGAAAACAATGAAGACGGAGTAAAGATCCGTTCTTTTTTGAATATAATTAAAGATAATATAAGTCCGTAATGACTTTAATGTAAAGGAGAATGAAATATGACGGAATTCTGGGAATCAAGCTTTATAGAAAAACAAACGATGTGGGGATTTGAACCTACAGACTCTGCGATCGCCACTAAGGACTTTTTCCTTGAGAGGAATGTTAAAGACATATTGGTACCAGGGATTGGATATGGCAGAAATGCAAAGGTTTTTATTGAAAGTGGGATAAATGTAACGGGTATTGAGATTTCTCAAACAGCAATTGATTTGGCGAGGCAAAATGGAATTGATATTAGCATTTTTCATGGTTCAGTGAATGACATGCCTTATGATAATAACCTCTATGAGGGAATATTTTGCCATGGTCTTATTCATTTGTTGAATAAGAGTGAAAGAGAAAAGTTCATTAAAGATTGCTACAACCAGTTAAAGCCAGGTGGTTATATGATTTTTACGACAGTTTCGAAAAAAGCTCCTATGTTTGGAAAGGGCGAACAATTAGACAAAGATTATTTTGAGACGAAGGATGGCGTAAAAATATTTTTTTATGATGCTGAATCCATTACACAAGAGTTTGAAACCTATGGACTAGTTGAGTTCTCTGAAATTGACGAGCCGCACAAGGATATGATCAATAAACCGTCGATAAACTTTTTAATGGTAAAATGTAAGAAAGAACTATAGAAAAATTTCGACATATCGAAGATAATAGTTTTCAAAAGAAGGCAGGTGTTATGTTGATGAGCAATATTATTGATTATTACTCTAGCTTTGACGAGTGGGGCAGGCTGGATAGAGAACCTTTAGAGTTCATTATTAATCTCCATTATATCAAGAAATATATGCCATCAGCTGGGAAGGTGCTGGATAATGGCGCAGGACCCGGTAAATACGCGATGGAACTGGCTAAGCTCGGATATACAGTAACCCTTTCAGATATCACACCTAAATTAGTTGATGTAGCAACGGAAAAGGCAGCTGAACTAGAATTAACTGAGCAATTTGACGGGTTTCATAACTTAAATGCTATTGATTTAGAAGGAATACCTAATGAGAATTATGATGTTTCATTGATGCTCGGTCCTTTGTATCATTTGCAGAAGGAAGAGGAACGAATTTTAGCAGTAAAAGAGTTGCATCGCGTGACCAAGCAAGATGGCTTAGTATTCGTGGCTTTTCAAAGTCGAATGAGAATGACCATTAATTCGTTACAATCCCCGCAGCAATGGAAACCGAACGATAATATGAACACCATCAATGAATTCTATGAGAGCGGAATCTTTAATCACAGTGACAAGGGCCGATTTACAGGTGCGTATTATTTTAGCATTGATGAGATTCAGCCTTTCATGGAAAGGAATGGATTTGAGTCGATAGATTTAATTGGTTCATCAAGTATTGCAGCCATGTTATCTGCAGAGCAGCAACAGTATTGGACACACCAAGAGGGGGAGGAGAGCTTGATTAACTTCCTCATATCCAAAGCAAATGATCCCTCGATCTTGGGCATTTCATCACATTTGTTATTCATCGGTAGAAGAAAATAAAAAAGAGTGCCAGTTTCTTAACTGGCGCTCTGAACTTTATTAATGATGAACTACCTTTACAAATGTAGTGTGTAGCGATTCGCTTTACTCAACGCTCGAATGATTTCGATTTCCTCCGAAGATAGTGGGGCTGATTTAGCAGCCGTTACATTATCCTTCAATTGCTCCATGCTACTTGCACCTGGGATAATAACTGCCACAGATGGATGTCCTAACGGATAATGAAGTGACGTTTGTGTCAGGGGGCGAGAGTGACTCGTTTCCTGCACAAGCTGATCATGCAATTTCAGAAGTTCCTCACTACTGTAATCTAAGTACTTCTTCACTGCCTTGCTGCGGCCATTCTCCGAAAGGATGCCACCCGCCAAAGGTCCCCGGGCAATAAGACTAATCCCATTCTCAGCCAGCAGAGGGAGGATTTCTTCCTCAGGACGTCGATCTAAAATGCTGTATTGGCTCATTACACTGACTATGTTTGATTTTTTTACAAATTCTCTAATGACATTAGGTCGAATAGAAGAGATCCCATAATATCGGATTAGCCCCTCTTGTTTAAGTTCTTCAAAGGCTTCAATAGTCGCATCCATCGGATCATCGATCGTTCCGCCATGCAGCTGATACAGATCGATATAATCCGTTTGGAGGCGTCTTAGGCTGTCTTTGACTGCGGATTTAATATAGGATTTTGATGGATCCCAGCTCCAGCCTTCTTGACCTGGAATTCTGCGGTTACCCACTTTTGTACTCAATATCACCTCACCGCGGCGGTGGCGAATCGCCTTACCAATGATCTCTTCATTACGACCCTCATCATACAGATCGGCTGTATCTAAAAAGTTAATGCCTTGATCGAGCGCTTCATGGACGATGGAAATGGCTTTTGCCTCATCCGTACCTAAGGACATGCATCCGAGTCCTACTTCACTTACATATAAATCGGACTGACCCAAACGATTTTTATTCATAGGTTGTTCCTTTCTAATTCCGTTGTTTGTTATATTATAACGCCTTAAAGCATCGGATTCGAATGTAAATGAATGATTTCCTTTGACATTATAACCTAGAAGCATTATCGTCATAGCATATGTTATTTACTAGATGATGATGGATAGGGAGAGACTTGAACATATGGAACAAGCAATGTTTGCAGGTGGTTGCTTTTGGTGCATGGTTACACCGTTCGAGGAGTTACCGGGTATCCAAGGGATTGTATCGGGATATGCTGGAGGATTAACCGAGAACCCAACTTACGAAGAAGTCAAAACAGGAACAACAGGACATTACGAGGTGGTACAAATTACGTTTGATCCAGCGCTTTTTTCATACGAGAAGCTGCTTGAATTATATTGGCCTCAAATTGATCCCACGGATGATGGTGGACAATTTCAGGATAGAGGAACACAATACCGGACAGCCATCTTTTACTATAACGAAGAACAACGTTTAGCAGCCCTTGCTTCGAAGGAGCAGGTTGCTGTGAGTGGCAGATTCTCAGGACCCGTTGTGACGGAAATCCTTCCAGCGCCAACCTTTTATCGTGCGGAAGAATATCATCAGGACTATCATCACAAGAATCCCAAGCATTATAAAGAGGATCGTGAGCAATCCGGACGGGATTCCTTTATCGCTAAACACTGGTAATTGCAGAAACGGAATTTCTAAAGTAAAAGAGCATCCTAAGTCGTTCATGGCTTACAGGTGCTCTTTTTGCATCATATACAAATTTTATATATTTAAATTCCACATACTTTCTACACATTTATAGACTAAACTACTCTAAATCAAGCGAGAAAATTAAAATGGAGGGTTTAGGATGAAAAAAATCATACCCATAGTTGCTGTAACCTTGCTTCTAAGTGCAGTGTTAGCTGGCTGTCAATCGAGTAATAATGCCCCATCTGGATCAGATAAACAAGCTTCCATATCGTCAGTGGATCAACCGTGGATCGCAACAAAAAACACAACTCGTATAAACACTTCTGACCCTACTGAGGCAGCAGTTATCGTTTCACAGTCCCTATGGACTGCACAGACGAAGAACAACAGACCTTCAAGTGTAGTATTAACGGATGTAAGCAATTGGCAGATTGCCGCGGTTAGTGCGGATTTGATCCATCATCCGAATAATGGCCCTATTCTTTTCACAACTAAAGAGGGTGTCCCTGAGGCAACGTTAGCAGAGCTTAAGCGATTGAATCCTTTAGGCGCAGAAGGTAATAATGGTGTACAAGTAGTGCTCGTCGGGCCCATGGCTTCCAATGTCGAAGAACAATTAAAGAGACTGGATCTGAAAGTAGACCGAATTGAAGGGGATGAGCCGGCAGCTGTAGCACAAGCCATTGATACTTATTATGCAAAAGCTTCCGGTGAACTTCCAAAGGCAGTCATTGTAGGTTCTATGGATAGTCCTGAGTACACACTGCCTGCAGTGAATTGGATCGCCCATATGCCAGAGCCGCTTCTCTATGTAACAAAAGATGAAATTCCAGACCCTACGGTTAATGCTTTGAAAGCGCGTGGAGGTTCGGCTACGATTTATATCTTAGGACCTGAAAAAGTTGTATCTACAGCAGTAGAAAAGCAATTACAGGAATTCGGCACAGTAACCCGTATAGCTGGAAAAGACATGTATGAGAATGCTATTGCTTTTGCTGCTTTTAAGGACGCCAGCAACGGTTTCGGCTGGGGTATAACAACGCCTGGACATAACTTGTCTTTGTTGACTACCGATTCAACGATGCTGGCGATCGCCGCTGCACCCTTTTCGCATTTAGGGAAACATGCACCGCTTATCTTTACGGAAAAAGACGGGTTGCCAGATTCCGTGATGGAATATATGATGACCCTTCAACCTAAATTTCAAGATTCACCAGCAGAAGGCCCCTATAATCATGCTTGGTTAACTGGGGACATCAACACAATAAAAGAAAGTGCCCAAAGCGAAATCGATGATATGCTGGAAATCTCACCGGCGGCAGGAGGCAATCCACATTCCGCTCACTAGGCCACGAAGAGGGGGAACAACTTGAATAAGCTTCAGGTACTGATCGTTGACGATGAATGGAACATGCGGAATTTAATTCGGATTTATTTAACAAGAGAAGGAATAACGACTAGAGAAGCATCAACGGGGCATGAGGCACTCACTTTGCTGAAACAACAGAACTTTGATCTAATCCTGCTGGATGTGATGATGCCAGATATGGATGGCTGGCAGGTCTGTAAAGCCGTTAGAGAGGTAAGCTCTGTCCCCGTTCTAATGCTAACAGCTCGCTCGGAAACTAAGGACAAGGTTCGTGGTCTCGGCATAGGAGCGGATGATTATCTCACCAAACCGTTCGAGCCAGAGGAATTAGTGGCAAGAATTTATTCTTTGGTACGGCGTTCAATGCTTACATCGACCCAACAACCACAGAAAAAGGTTCTGAGCTACCCTGAGCTAACGATTTACCCGGATGCTCGTGAGGTGCATATTCTGGACACAGCGGTTGAATTTACACTCAAGGAATTTGATCTGCTAACGGCCTTGGCGCAAAATGCGCACCGTGTCTTTACGAGAGAAGAACTAGTGGAGCGTTTATGGGGCAATGATTATGAGGGTGAGAACCGTGTCATCGACACGCATATTAAGAATATCCGCGAGAAATTACATAAGGCTGGTCTCTCTTATAATCCTGTTCAAACGGTATGGGGGTTAGGTTATAAATTTGAGATCCCAGGTAATCATCTATGAAGAATAATATGATCGGACTGAAGCTCGGCTCAGTTATTATGTCTGTCTTTTTAGTTGTTTTGCTTATTCTTGGGATAACGATAGACCGAATGTTTACCAGTTTTTATTACAACGAGATGCAAAAAGAAACTGAGGAGCTAACCTCGCATTTTATCGGAATGGCTGAATCACCGGATAGTTCAAACGAGCAGATGATGAGTACTTTTGCAGAGTTTTCGGACGTGAGTATATTTAATATTTCAAAAGACGGTAGTGTCATTCTCCATTCGGGTGTTCATGACCGCGCAGATCGTTCATTCATAAATGCTTCGGATATTAGTCGGATATTTGCCGGGAAAAGTGTGAATTTTGAGTATACAGATCCTACTGGACACAGATATTTCATCACCGGGAAACCAATTTCAAATGGTCAAACCATCCAGTCTGCACTATATGTAATGTCCTCTACAGAGAACATGAAGCAATCCTTGGCTTCTATCCGAAACCTACTGTTGCTCGCAGGAATTGGAGCCTTTATATTGGCACTAGGGATTACGGGAATCATTAGTTTGTTGTTATCCAGGCCGCTGATCAAGATGCAGAAGGCGACTAGAAAAATTGCTGCCGGTGAATTGGAAACGAGACTTTCCATAAGTAGTAACGATGAAATCGGTTTTTTGGCAGGAGCGATTAACGACCTTGCTATAGATCTGCAAAGATACAGGGATACGCGTCAGGAATTTTTAGCCAACATCTCTCATGAACTGCGGACACCCATCACCTATTTGAAAGGTTATACCAAGGTCGTAAAGGATGGACTTTATGAGACCGAAGGGGAGCGAGATCTGTATTTGGATATTATTCACGAGGAAGCGCATCGGCTTGAGCATCTGGTAGAAGATTTATTTGAACTGGCAAAGATGGAAGAAGGCAAGATCTCACTTACGCTGGACTGGATAGATCTTAAGCACATGGCAGAACAAGCGGTACGCAGAGTGGAATTGAAAGCCAAAGAGAAGGGAATTCCGCTGAAGATTACGTATCATGGAGATTCATTTAGGGTTCGTGGAGATGAAAATCGTATGGAACAGATTATGATGAATCTTCTGGAGAATGCGATCCGTTATACGGATGAAGGTGAGATTGCTGTCCTAGTAGATGAGGATGTCGACGGGGATACCGTTTTATTTATTGTAGAGGATACCGGAATTGGTATTCCTGAGGAAGAACTACCCTATGTCTTTGAACGCTTCTACAGAGTTGAGAAATCAAGATCCAGGCAATATGGTGGTACAGGTCTTGGACTATCCATTGTTAAAAAGCTTGTAGAATTACACGGCGGTAAGATTCGAATTACAAGTCAGCCTGGAGTTGGAACCCGATGCGAGGTGCGGCTGCCTAGATTAACAAAATCCGAAAAGTAAGAGCCAAAAGAGACTTCGCGTATGTACGCGAAGTCTCTTTTTACTTGATGTCAACTAACGCTATTTTGCTGGCTCAAGCTCTTCAAGTGCCCACTCGCAAAATTGTATAGAGCTCTCCATATCGAGCACTCGTTTCCGAATGAGTAAATAGCGTCCAAAAGTCGTTGCTTTTAATTCACGAGTCTCACCTCGTTCATCACGTAAGACTTCGTTAGCTTTCAGCAAGACCTTGTATCGTTCTAGTTCACTTTTACAAAATTCCGCTCGTTTTTGTAGAAGTTCTTTTGCCTCCTCGGGTTTGGAGAGCCATAGACTATACAGCTTAAAATGTAGCTCGTCCCGTAGAACTGGAGGCTCTGCTGGAGTCTCCACCCATCTCCGCAATTGCTCAAGTCCTGCTTCCGTAATGGAATATTCCTTTTTATCCGGCTTATCCGACTGCTCAATGAGCTGATATGAAATATAACCCTGCTGCTCCATGCTCATTAGGAGAGGGTAGATTTGACTATGTCCTGCTCGCCATAACGGTTTGATATTCTGTGTTAATTCATATCCAGACAACGAGTTAGCACTAAGTAAAGTAAGAAGTCCATAAGACAGTGTATTCATTACTCTGAAGCCCTCCAGTTATTATATATCCGTTATTATTGTGATTTTTAGGCATATGTCATCATTGACATATATTCAATATGATTATAACATTATTTAAGTTAAATTATATATGTAAAAGTAGACATATAAAAAAGATAAGGAGGGGTAGCATGGATGTTAAACAAGAAAGTAAAATTCATTTTTGGCCTATAATGATTGCCATATTCTTCGGAAACTTCGTCTCTGTCTTAAGTACAACGACCATCAACATAGCTGTTCCTCTTTTAATGAATCATTTCCATTCGAACCTGAACACTATGCAATGGATGGTTACAGGTTTTATGCTAGCAACGGGAGTAACTGCACCACTTGCCGGATATCTGGGAGGTAGATTTAGCTATAAGCGACTGTATCTATTCGCTTTGATGGGATTCACCATGTTCTCCTTACTCTGTGCAATAGCTTGGAATCCAACCTCTCTGATTGTATTTCGAATGCTTCAGGGATCTTGCAGCGGGCTGATTATGGCCTGTACGATGACGATTATATTCCAAGTGATTCCAGCTGAACGCAGACCTTTCGCCGTGAGCCTATGGTCGCTATCCGCGATGGTAGCCCCAGCCATAGGTCCGACATTTAGCGGATGGTTACTTCAGTATGCTAGCTGGCACTGGTTATTTTTAATTAACATTCCCATTGGGATCATTGCTGTTATTCTAACCGTAACGTTAATTCCATACTATCGAATGAATGTTCCGAAATCATTTGATATTCCTGGCTTCCTAACTGTTGTACTGGGCAGCTTATCTTTATTAACCGCATTTAGCCAAGGCAATAGCTGGGGATGGGGCTCATGGAAGACCCTATCCTTAATACTTGTGGGGATAGCACTTTTAGTTTTCTTCGTCTTGCACGAGCTAAAGGCGGAAGTACCACTGCTGAATCTGCGTGTCTTTCGAAATCGGCGCTTTACTGCCATGCTTAGTATCTATAGTTTGGTGACGATAGCAATGTATGCTGGAACTTACTTAACTCCATTGTTCTTACAAACGGTAGAAGGAGCAACAACACTTAAAACGGGGCTTATCTTATTGCCATCTTCGATTCTTCTGGCTTTACTTAGTCCAATCGTGGGTAAGATGTATCCAAAGTTTGGGCCTGTGAAGTTAATTTCTGCTGGTATTTTATTTATTTTCATCGGTTTATTCATGATGAGTCGGCTGCATACAAATGTTTCTTACAGCTTCATTATGTGGGCAATGGTTGTTCGAAATTTAGGTATTGGATTAGCTAACGTTCCGAGTAGCACAGCGTCTATGGAGGAAATTCCAGTCGAATGGTCAGGTCATGCTACATCGATCAACAACTGGGTTCGGAATGTGTTAAGCTCGCTGGGGATTGCGGTGTTCACTTCTATTTTGTCCACAAGATCCTTACTGCACTCTAAAGAATTGATCAGTTCAGGTGCAGGTAATGCAGATTCGATAAGATTATTATCGTTCACTATGGGTGTGAATGATGTATTCGTAGTCGGCTCTATCATCGTGTTGTTTGGATTACCACTTATGTTCTTATTGCGCAAGAAGCGTAGTATGATTTCTGTTCAAAGTGCGGGATAACCTTCGCATCATATTAGAAAAGCAGACCAAGGGCTTGGCCTTGATCTGCTTTTTTTATATGTTAAGTTAGTGCATCATGCCGCTCATTCCACCCATGCTGCCCACAATTTCCGGATTGATCATCCCGAATATCATCGCGATATGTGCTACAACTAAGAATCCACTGATGAGTATAAAATGAAGCTCCATTTTCTGTTCATCTGTTCGTTTGCGGGCGATCAGACCAAGATCTAACAAAGCTAGCGGCAATAAGAAGAGCACTCCACTCAAATAGAAGCCTACGGCTACCACGTCAACCCATGTATGCCACTCACCATTCACTGACAAAGGGATGAATGCTGTAGGGAACAAGTAGAGAAATACCCCTGTGAAGTACAATCCTGCTAGAATGCTACAGATTTTGTTGAAGGTACGTAGCGAGCCTTTTAGATTCTTGGTGAATAAAATAATAAACTCTGTAACGGTGATCGTCTCAGCAAAAATCACGGGGATTGCCATGAATAAAATCAAGTTCCAAGGCTGATTATCCGCTAGCAATGACATATAATGCGTCATGTTCATAAAATACTCCTCCGTTATATAAAAAATAACTTTCGTACTGATCGTATTCGAGAAGTATGTGGAAAGTATGTAGAAACGAAGGTATTATAAATACATCCATTAATATCAATTGAGGGGAGCAAGACAGCAGTGGGAAGAGGACTACAAAGTATTTTATTTGATTTGGATGGTACATTAACGGACCCTAAAGAAGGGATTACAAAAAGCGTCGAATACGCATTGAACAAATTTGATATTCACATCGAGCATTTGGATATGCTTCTTCCTTATATAGGCCCACCTCTTTACGATTCATTTGTTGAACTTCATCAGTTCTCAGAGGAACAAGCGCGTCAAGCGGTTATCTTCTACCGTGAGCGTTACAGCACCGTTGGACTGTATGAGAATATGGTGATTGATGGTATACCGCAATTGCTGGAAGACCTCAAGAATAAAGGATTTTCATTGTATGTAGCTACCTCCAAGCCTACTGTTTTTGCAGAACAAATTCTTGAGAATTACAAACTAGATCATTATTTTGAACATATCGGTGGTAGTAATCTAGATGGCACCCGTTCTAAAAAGAAAGATGTGATACAGTACGTCCTCGATCAGAATACTATTCATCCAGAAGAAGCTGTGATGATTGGAGACCGTGAGCATGATATCATCGGAGCTATAGGTTGTGGAGTGGAATCTATCGGTGTGACGTTTGGTTACGGGCCTAAAGAAGAACTAGAGCATGCCGGGGCAGATCATATCGCTTATCAAGTAGAAGAAATTGCGGATATCATCCAACATATATCATTAAGAGAGCGGTGTGCGAAATGAGCCAACCTCATCAATCAATCTTGGAAGGCGCAACAATTAAGCTGGTTCCTATGGACGAAAGCCATGTTGAAGGTTTAGCAAGAGTATTAAGAAATCCAAACATCTGGGAATTTACTTGGCGAAAAATAACGTCGGACGAGCAGGTACAGGATTTAATCACAACCGCATTCGCAAATCAAAACAATGAATCGCAAATTCCCTTCGTCATCATTGAAAAAGCTACTGGACAAATCGTCGGTACCACTCGAATCATGCATCCGGATTTGGTTCATCGCAATGCTGAAATCGGATGTACGTGGATCTCACCTGAATATTGGAGAACGAGTGTGAACACCGAGGCTAAGTCATTACTACTTCACTATTGTTTTGAAGAGCTAAAGCTGATTCGTGTAGAGTTTACAGTGGTGAAGACTAACTTGAGGTCACAAAGAGCGGTAGAACGATTAGGGGCTGTAAAAGAAGGGATTCTACGCCAGCATAGAATTAGATCTGATGGTTCGATTCATGATAATGTTGTCTTTAGTATTTTGGATAACGAATGGCCATCGGTAAAAGAGAATCTGCACTATTTATTAAATGAGAAGTACTCATAATTGTATAAAAGAAGCCAAGAGTCCCTCTCTTATGGAGAAGGACTCTTGCTCTATAGATCAGCCACTTGGCTGTTTATGGTTATTGTTTAGGACTTACAAGAATTTTCACTTGATTTTTTTCCTTCAAAAGCGCCTCGAACCCATGTTCAATCACTTCGTTCAATTTGATTCTTTTAGTTACCAATTTGTCCGCAGGGAAGTAACCTTGTTCCATGAGACTAATTACTGCTGGGAATACATCACGGTATCCGATGATACCCGTTAAATTACGTTCTTTAAGTACGATGTTGTTTGGAGTAATCGTAGCATCTTTTTCAAAAATACTAACGATCATGATTTGACCACTTAATTTAGTGGAATTGATAGCTTGTGTTAGAACGGGAGGGACACCTGTGACTTCAAAAGCGACATCCACGCCGCCATCGGTACGTTTTTGAATTTCTTCAACCACATCATATTGTTTAGGATCGATTACAATACCACCAAGTTCCTCAGCTTTGCTCTTACGTTCTTCTGAGAGTTCAACAACATAAATTTCAGCTGCACCGGAAGCTTTCAAAGCTTCAATCACAAGCAAACCGATAGGGCCAGCGCCAAATACTACAGCTTTATCTCCGACCTTCAATTGACTGGAACGAACAGCATGCAAAGCAACTGCAGAAGGTTCAACTAGAGCGCCTTGCTCATAGGACAAGCTGTCAGGAATTTTGTGCACCATATGTTGGTCTGCTGCAACGTATTCTGAGAATCCGCCGCCGCCTCCAGCCAAACCTAGGAAGCCCATTTTTTCACAAAGATTGTATTTGCCTTGTCGACAAGCTACACATTCACCACATGCAAAAACTGGTTCAACGACAACTCGATCACCAACATTAAACTTGCTAACGCCTTGACCTACTTCAACGATTTGTCCAGAGAATTCATGTCCCATTACGACTGGCGCTTTTTCACCAGTAAGGGGATGATCTGTACCTTGGGGAATGAAAATAGGACCGGCTACATATTCGTGAAGATCGCTGCCACAAATCCCGCACCATTCTATTTTGATTTTCACTTTTCCTT
>NZ_CDRJTB010000077.1:0-30291 GCF_976954365.1 Paenibacillus sp. Marseille-Q9583 | reverse complement strand
ATTTTAGTTTTTTATATAGATTGTAGGCTGGTTCATTGAAATTAACTACACTAAGTCTGAGTTTTCTAATTCCTTTATCTTTGGCCTCCTGCTCTATCAATTTCATAGTTTCAAATCCATATCCTTTATTTCTGTAATTTTGCTTAACCAAAAAATCACAAATGAATCCTGATGTATCCTCTTTTTCATACCAAATAAAACCAATTTCCACCGTGATGCAGCAACTGATATTTCATAACCTCGTTACCAAATAGAAACTGCCATAAAATGTTGAATCAACAAAGTGCTTATGTGATATATCAAATCGATACATAAAATTTCTCCGAAAGCAATGAGTTACCGGGTTGCTCTAGTTTAACGAGTTAATAAATCCAATACCATCACTTTTTCTCCATTAAAGTCGAGCTCACCGTTATATTTAAATCCAAACTTCTTATAAAGTCGTAGAGCGTGTGCGTTGTTGTCATAAATACTTAGAAGGATCTTATTACACTGATATTCACTAGCGAGATGAGCGAGGAGGCTCTGCAGCATTAGTCTGCCAAATCCTTGCCCTTGATAGCGCTCGTCAATTAAAAAGCGATCTAACCACACTCTTCCCTCACTATTACCATCATCATATTCAGGAAACCAGCCGTACATTGCAAATCCAACTAGTTCATCGTCATAGTATAGCCCGACCGGCTTATAGTAAGGGCATTCATATGCTTCTTGTAAACACTGTTCAGGTGTTTCTATATATGTTTTTTGGTTTTCGCTGACCTTTAAGGCTAATACAGCAGAATTATTCTCTTCGGTTACTGGCGTAATTCGGATTGTACTCATATTTCGATTCTCCATTATTGTTGTAAGTTGATTACGAAACCATCTTAGTGTATATAGTAACTATATAGTCAAGAGGGGAGCAGAACTTTAATCTAATGAAACAAGACAAGCCTAGATATTTCACGACAGCGGAATTTGCCAAACTATGTAAAGTGAATAAACAAACTTTAATCTACTATGATAACATTGGGCTTTTATCTCCTATGATAAAGAATGCAAAAGGTTACCGTTACTATTCTATCCATCAGTTAGAGTTATTCAATGTTATTGATCTGTTTAAGGATCTCGGTATGTCATTAAACGAAATCCAAGAATATACGAAAAAGAAATCTCCTGAACTATTTCTGTCACTTATGTATCGACAAAAGGCAGAAGTGACTAAAAGAAGAGAAGCGGCTGAGAGAAATGAAAGAATATTAGAAACAAAGATTGCGCTATTAGAACAAGCATCGAATCTGAACTTTAATGAAATTACGCTGGAGTATTTCCCAGAGTCTAAACTTTATTTGAGTCGTGATATTAAGGACATTAGAGAAGACAATTTCGTGGAGGTTGTTTCTGATTTCATTGATGAGCTATTCTTAAATCAACTTGATACAGGTTACCCTATTGGCGGTATTACGATGCGCGAGCAAGTGTTGAACGGAGAGTTTACTAATTATACCTACCTGTATATGGAACAGCCTCATCCTAAAGGAGGTTATCCATTCTTCGAAACCGTAAAAGGCGATTTTTTGATTGGGTACCATATTGGGGAAGAGAGAACTATAGATTGCACATACAACCGGCTTTTTGATGAAATGGTTCGATTAAAATTATCATTAGGGAAATATGTTTTTGAAGAATACATTTATGACACGGTTGTTAAAAATCGAGAAGGAGATTATGTAACAAAGATTAAGCTGCATGTTGTTCGATAAGCTTTAAAATGCAGCCGACCGGATGTATCTATAGCCGTGGACTCCGTCAACTTAACCTGCCTGTTAGCTTAATAAAAAGAGCAGGATACCGAAGCACCTGCTTATCAATGTGATGTATTATTCAACTATCGTGTCCCGTTAGTTCAGTCAATGGATGCTACGAAAAGACTATATATCTCGTTCCTCACACTCAAAGGGTTCTTCACACGAGTAAATTTCATGGAAAAATCCCATATACGGGATATCGTCTTCTAGGCATTTTATGCGATACGACAACTCCTCATCACACTCCGGCTCTTCGCCGTTGTTCCGCATTACCTCGAATGCATCTACAATACCTTCCATGAGGTTTACTTGGATAAATAAAGGCAATTTATCCAACATAGAATTTTCGATTCTACTCTCGGACCTGTATCCCGCGAGGACTGTTTCAAAATAATCATCCATGAACTTTTTGCGTTTAACGACGTCTGGTTCAAATTGTATCCAGCCCACTCCGTTTGTCCAGAGACTCGCTAGGTCAAACATATACCAACAGTAACATGAATTATCGAAATCATATACGGTTATTTGCCCAGTATCAAAATCTATCGAATAATTCCCATCACTGTAATCAAAATGGACCATACCAAAAGACTCACGGTCCCTATCCAATCCTTCTAAGGTTTTAAGGAGCTCTACCAGCTTCTCCTTAAGCAGAGATAATGAGTCGGGGATCAGTTTATCTATATAATCGGCATTGAATTTGTCAAAAAAACTATGCCGGCGATGGACAGGCGTATAGCTTTTCGATATTTGGTTCAGTTTCCCCAGGACATTTCCGCAATTATAAAAATACTCGGAAAGTGGCGCGCCTTCCCGGTACTTATAGTGATTTTCTACCAGCAGTTTTCCCTGGGCCTTTTCAAACAGACCGATAAAGAAGGTGTGATTATTATGCGTGATCTCCTCAACCAAATCCCCCTGCCGGGAGCTGATGACATTTGAGACGCTACCTCCGTGCTCAAATAGATACCTCACATATTCCATTTCGCCTAGAAAATCTTTCCGGCTCCTGTCAGACAAGAAAGCAATTCGAAGTATTTTTGCGCCCGCACCTTCTTTCTCACAGGCATAGACGACATTCCGTCCTCCTTCATGTGGCGGAATCTGTTGGAATTGATACCCCTTCAACCCATACAACTCGGATACTAATGGAAGTAAATATGCATCACTGATTTTAACAACCTCGTTATAATTTATAAAATCTCCTCCAGTCAATTTTTGCCAACTATTTACCCATAATGAAAATACTTATAAAAAATGAATATTACTTCTGTAGAGCTAAAGAATGACCACTTTATTATGCATTGATATATCGCTTCTTTCAGCCATTTCTGCCAATATTGTACTTTAAAACCCCTTTTATACTCTAGGGAGACTTTTTATATAATAAAACTCTACCAGAAACCGTTTTAAGCACTTAAGTTACATGTACCTAGAGCCAAGACTATGTTTGACTTGGAGCGACAAACGTAGAAACGATCTAGCAAAGCTTGTGGATTAATGATTTTCTGGTGGCATTATAATCTTGTTCCTTGGTTTCAATCAAAAAACTTGCCCCTACTTATGATACGGTTCATCGCGCTTGATCTTAAACTATCTTGCCCGTTAGTTGAATAAATAAAAAATGGCTGCCGAAGCAACCGCTATTACACTAATGTGCCCCGCTAGCTTAATCGACATTATGCACCAGTCCGATAGACTTAGCCTTGCAGGGTTATCTGCTAATTACGCTTCACCGAACCCCCTTAGCAGACCAAGGAGAGCAGCGACGCGGCGTAGATACGATATTATAAGATGTCGGCAGCTTTTTCGACCATACTTTCTTTTAAATCCTTCTCTTACAGACTATGATTTATTAAATGAGCAATTTCTTTAACTCTCCCCATTGTAATTCCTTCTCTTTGTTCAACTGCAAGTGGATGATTCGTTTGTTCTAATTCTATTAACGGAACAGCACCAACTTCTTGTGTATGTACCATTGTCTTTAACGATAATGTAGTTATTGGATATATTGAAAGTTCAGTCGATAACCAACCAAAATAAGGTTTTTCAGTTTCCCTTCCTTCTACGTGCAATAATTCATTAGATTTCAAAAAGTTTTCTTCACTAAGAGAAACCCAAACACTCCATATAAATTTCTCTTTACTATCAATTATTGGTATTTCAATATGTCCTCTAATAAAGAAATGCTGTTCATCAATTACACAAAAATCTCTAATTAATTCTGTTCTTTTCTCTTCTGGCACAGTGTAAAAATAATATGGCGCTTCACTTCCGTAACATAAAGGAAGTTCACTTAATTCGTTGTTACAGTGAGGGCATTTCATGTTTTCTGCTCCTTATAGTTTCTTGGTGATTTCTTATAACGTCTTATTCGCGAAATTACTGAGTTATCCTGCCCGTTACTTCAATCAAATGAACAGCTAGCATCTGCCGGACATAGAAAGACCGCCATTGAAGGCGGTCTAAAATTTATCATTTCTGCCCAACAATAAGTCCTGGAGATATTAATAACCTGAGATGATTCGCTGTAAGCCTAATTAGAGCGTCTCAACCAATTTCTGAATCTTTGAGTGGGAAATTAAATATACAGGACCCATTATTTCTATTTTGCCGTCCTTTACACGCATTGCACTCTCTTGTTCTGCCGCATAAACATCAATCTCTTCAGACAAGGGGAACAGGTAACCTTGAACAAACGTAGCGTAGTCGCGTTTAGAATGAGATTCATAGGCAAAATGATTAAAGCCAATACCATCATAAATAGTACTTGTTTCAACTTCATTGCCAGTGTTTTTCAAACATAACCATTTTGCAGCCATGTTTATCGCACCGGCGCTGGCACCCATTATAACGGCATTGCTGTTCTTAATAACATTTGATAATTCATAATCCGCCAAAAAATCGTTTTGCAAAACAGGATCTCCGCCGCATAAAAAAATGACAGAAGCGTTGTGAATTAATCGCTGAGCATCTTCCTTCTGCATGCGGTAATCGATGAAATGATATTCATCAAAAATAATATTAGCCTGACTTAACCATGTACATTCAGAAACATCATCAATGTTAATTTGCTTCCCTGTATAACCAGACGGTTCAGCGCTAATCATAACAAGCGATTTTCTGTCTTGTATATCCTCATGCAAACAATGGACCAGCTTCTCTGGAAAAAAATTATTAAACCAACTGAGATAGTAGTATGTACTCAAACTTAATTACCTCCATATGTATTTTTCACAATAATAAAATGAAGTTACATATTAGTTATCTAATACGTAACTCCAATTATAAACAATAGCTTCTATTAGTAGAGTCTTAAACAATGGTCTCCATTAAAAATTCGATCACCGGGTAAGAGATCATATGCCGATCACGGTAAATCGAGGTAATAGCATCTGGCCGTGTGCTAAGGATTGCCTTCTGTAAAAGGGCTGCTTGAAAGCCTCTTTCTTGTGCACCGTTAATAGTAAAGGTTACACAATGTTCTGCGGCGAAGCCCGCAACGATGATGAATTCAACACCATGTTCACGTAGCAGTTGTTCCAAATCCGTCTTCCAAAAAGCATTAGAGAATTCTTTCGCCATCTGGATATCCGTGGGTGCTACTGTAATTTCCGGTATACTATTTCTTGCTTCTGGATCCGTATCCGCATTCGCCCCTTCCATGTCTTGTATATGGATGACGATTTGGTCCTTCGCACGAAGTAACCCAGATACATGATTAATGTATTCACAAGCCTCACTTACATTTAATTTCTCCATATGATCGTGTAAGAAAAGGTTTTGCATATCAATAATTAGGAATCCAATTTTTATTTTGAACTACCCCTCTCAGAACAAATATATTTTCTATATTAATCTGGATGTAGATTCAGCTCAAGGGAATAAATGAATTAGACTATTTTGTACAATAACATCATATGTTACGCCATTCCTCTTCATTTAGTTCGTTGTTAATGCCGACCCCAGCTAAGGAGCCCATAGAAGCGGCTATAATGGCTTGATGAAGATGTGTTGTTGCATCACCGCCACTATAAACGCCTGGAACGTTCGTTTTACCGAGATTATCGATGATGACTGTTCCTGTTTCTGTGAGTTCACAACCAATGGCTTGTGGCAAATCTGACCCGATCATAAGCTTCGGTCTAAAAAATATCCCCGTACATACGATGCTAGTACCATCCTTCAACACAACTTGCTGCACCATGCCATTGTCAGATTCGATCGACTGAATCGGTGAGTCATAGACAGGAATGTTATGTTGATTTAGCTCTTCGCGTTGTGCATCCGTCAAGTCATCCGATCCATTAGTACATACGGTAATCTTTTTCGTCCAACCAGATAACACTTGGGCCATATGCGTTGCATCGGCTCCCTTAACAATTACGACAAGAGGCTGATCTCTTAGTTCCCATCCATCACAATAGGGACAGATAAAGGCGCTTTTACCATATACGTCTGAGAGTCCCTTGATATCCATCGGGAGGTCCTTCATCCCTATAGCGAAGAGCACCTTTTTACTTTTATAGGTCTGACCTTGAACCGTCGTAATTTGAAAATCACCATCAGTTCCCGTAATCGATAGGGCGGTATCTTCCTCAAAAGTAACGGATGGATAGGCACTAATCTGCTCCCTCGCAATCCTCCTAAATTCGCTTGGACTTATAGAATCTCTAGTAAGAAAGCCATGCGTTTCTCGAGTAACCCTATTACGTGCGCGTCCTTCATCAATCACAACCACACTTTTTCTTGCCCTGCCTAGCACCAGAGCAGCATTTAGACCTGCCGGTCCTCCACCGATAATTACACAATCATGAGTCATACTAATTCTCCCTTTCGCTTTTCAATTTATATTAAAGATATTAAAGATTCACATTGTCGGTTATTATCTCAAAAAAATAACGGATCTCATTCCGTTTCTATTAACGACTTTATGAATCTATAATAACTTCAATGAACCTAAAAGGCAAGAGTTTATTCAATTTAGTCATTGCCCTCTTCATAACCGCCTATAGACAATCTGACTCTAATTATATCAACTTTATAAGATCTTAGAGGAGTATAAAAACCTATCTTCAATTAATCTTATTACCAAATCATCAAATGAAAAACATGTAGCTATACGTGTAGACTATTTCCCTTCCAATACGCAAGTCTATATATATCGTTTAGAACAAGGACATTAGTTAATACGCTACAATTTATGGCACAGTGGAAAAACAGTGATATATGAAGGTTTCTCCAACTTGACCACAAACCATATTATCGAACACCACTTCAATACCCAATTAATATAGCTCCCAACGTAATTACCCACAGTAACGGAATAGCACTAATAAAAAAGATAGTTAAAGATTTAAGCCTTCCCCTAAAAACCCAAGATAAAATCGAACAAATTACAACAGCAACTGGATACAAAGAAACAATTATCATTATTGATATTCCCCATGCTGAGATTCCATTGTCAAAAACCATAAAGGATAATCCCCAAATTATGAACCAAGGAATTAGCGATAATAAATAAAAGGCTTGAATAATAAACAAATATAATTTCATCGCTTCAAATCCTTTGCGCTTTATTCCATGATTATACATCTACCATCCAAAGGGTGATAGCCCTGTAAAATAAATTCAATATTAAATGATGGACATGCTTTTTTACGTACTATTCAAATGAAAAAACGTCCCTAATCCAATTCGGATTCCAGGACGCTTTAGAAAGAGCAATGTCTGCGATTCTGATATGTCTATATGAACTTGAAATGGAACTCTTAAAAAAGAAGTGAGTTATTCGATTAAAGCATTACCGGCCGGATTCTGCCGTCTTCTTCATAATGGAGTTCCGTAAATTTCATACTGCGTTTATGGTCCACGCCGCCAGACAGCGATGCGTCATGATAGAACAAATACCATTTCTCGTTAAATTCCACGATAGAATGATGAGTCGTCCAGCCAATAACTGGATTCAGGATCGTTCCTTGAAAAACAAAAGGTCCGCAAGGCTTATCACTAACCGCGTAGACGATCTTATGGGTTGTGCCAGTAGAGTACGAGAGATAGTATTTCCCTTTATACTTGTGCATCCATGGACCCTCGAAGTACCTCCTGTCTTCATCACCCGCAAGGATTGAGTTCCCTTCTTCATCAATAATGGTAATCTCCTGAGGGTCAGATTTGAATGTCAGCATGTCTTCACTCAGCTCACCCACCCAAGGACCGTAAGCCGGTTCCTCTGGGCCCTTTTCTACCGCATCTTGCTGAAAAACACCGTCATGCCACTTTTCTAATTGTCCGCCCCATAAGCCGCCAAAATACATGTAGGCTCTTTCGTCCTCGTCCACGAATACAGCTGGATCGATGCTGAAGCTTCCCTCGATATAGCTTTCTTGAGCCTGGAAAGGACCAGACGGAGAAGTTGACGTAGCCACTCCGATACGGAAAATACCCTCCTTGTCCCGGGCCGGGAAAAACAAATAATACGTCCCCTGCCGGTATGCGGCATCGGGCGCCCACATTTGCTTCGAAGCCCAAGGCACATCCCGAAGATGAAGCGCCTCTCCGTGATCTACACAGGGGGATGTAGGATCTTCCAAGGAAAACACATGATAATCTTCCATCGCATATTGGTCACCATTATCATTCGTAGGTCCATCATGGTCAATATCATGGGATGGGTAAATATACAGCTTGCCCTCAAATACATGAGCGGAGGGATCGGCTGTATAGAGATGGGTAACTAACGGTTCATTTTTTGTTGCCATAATAGGACTCTCCTCCTGATTGAGATTACGCCTGTTGATTAGCCAAGCAGAAATGGATTTTACCGTCCTTATAGGGACGATTCCGTTTCTGCGAGAAATATCAGAACATGAGTAGACTAATTTAGCTAATCAACAGGCCTAGATTGGAATTGATTCGTTCCATGGGGCTGTATTATTCTAAGCCGGCTTGCCGGGGTTATTCTTTGACGCCACCAAGCGCTACGCCCGCGATAATATATCTGGATAACAAGAAGTAAACCACAAACAGCGGTAAAGCCGTCAAAGCCAGACCCATATAGATTGAGCCGAACTCCGTTTTGTAGATATCACCTCGGAGCAAGCTTACCATGATTGGCATAGTATATTTCTCCTTCTGTGTCAGCAATATCAGCGGCATGAACAGGTTGTTCCAGTTAGCCACAAAGGCAAAGATAGCCTGTGTTGCTACTGCCGGCATCATCAGCGGTAAGATAATCCTGTTGAAAGTGAAGAATTCACCAGACCCATCTACACGCGCAGCTTCCACGATCTCTATCGACAGAGTTGCGAGCAAGTATTGGCGCATGAAGAACACCACCGCCGGTGCAGCAATTGCTGGTAAAATCAGCGGGAGAAAATTGTTGGTCCAATGTAATTTATACATGAACTGATAGAATCCGATCGCGCTTGCCTGGGAAGGAATCATCATCACGCACATGATAAAGGTAAAGAATGGCCCCCGTAGCTTCCAGCTGTAGGTGACTAGCCCATAGGCCGCCAAGGACGAGAAATAGACTGTACAGAGGGTTGCAGAACTGGCAATAATAAATGAATTCAGGAACCCTTGAAGCGGATCGAAGCTCTTATCGAGCAACACTCGCAGGTTGCTCATCATGTGGCTCGAAGGAAGCAGAGAAAGTCCGCTTTGAATTTCCGGTGTAGAGCGTGTGGCATTTACAAACATGATCCAAAACGGCAGGATACTGAGCACCGCCAAAGAGATGCAAACAACATAGATAATTGTCTTGTTGATCTTTCGGTTAACAGTTCCGCTTTTCTGATTATTTGCCATGTGTTACACCCCCCTCACGGGCTGCTATAGCAGCTTTTCTATTCTTTTGTTTTTGTATTTTTTTAAGTCTTGACGCATCACGGTCACGCATCACGTAGAACAGTATTCCGGCCAATATTGCCGAAATCAGGAACATAATCATGCTCGCTGCTGCAGCACGATTGTACATATAGCTGCCCTTGAATGCTTGCCCGTAGATAAACATGGACGTGGTAAGCGTAGAATCGTCCGGTCCGCCTGCAAGGAATAGTTGCGGAATATCGAACATGGTCAAACCACCCACCATCGATGTAATCAGTGTGAACAGCAATATCGTACGCAGACTCGGCAGTGTGATGCGGAAGAAGGTTTGAAACCCGTTAGCCCCGTCAATCGATGCAGACTCGAAGAGAGCAGGATTTATACCCATAACGCCAGCAATCAGGACGATCATGGTATTGCCGTACCACATCCAGAACTGGATGAACGCGACAATGCCCCGTGCTGTCGTCTTATCCTGCAGGAAGAACACCGGAGCGTCGGTCCATCCTAACATTTGAAACAAACTGTTTACAGGACCCATCGGATAGGCGAATAAAGTGCTGAACAACACGGCAATCGTACTCGCTGTGATGATATTAGGCATATAGAGCAGAACCTTGAACAAGCCTTGTCCCTTTATATTGAGACGCTTATTCGTGAACCATGCCGTTAGCAAGAGCGCGAGAAGCATCTGGGGAACGAAGTTAGTAATCCAGAGCAATCCAGTGTTGATCAAAGACTTCCGGAACGAAGGATTATCAAAGAGTAGATCTTTGAAGTTTTGAAAAGGATTATCAAGAATATGGATCGGTTTTGGTATGATTCCTTTCATATCGGTGAATCCAATGACTGCGGTATATAAAATGGGATACAGTGAGAAAATCAGAAATGCCAGGACAAACGGAAAGGTAAAAATATAACCGTATTTCGAATAGTTCACATTTTTGCGGCGCATGCTCTCACCTCTTTAGTTGATATGAAGGGGCGGGATTACTCCCCCGCCCCTCCGAATCCTTCTTATTCGCTTTCAATGCCAAGCTGGTCTTTGACTTGTTGCTTAAAGGTTTCGATCGCTTTGGCACGGTCCTTATTGCCCGCTGTGTATTCACGTACTTGATCACGCCAGAGCTTGTTGATTGTTTCATCGTACTGGGTCAAGTTCTTACCTGAAGCGTTTGCATTGGCTGGTACGAACACGTCGAACATGTTCTGACCGCCGAGCAGTGGAACTTCGCCGTTTGACTTCGACATGACAACGGAGGATGCAACGCTGTCCTTCGTACCTTGCTCGCCTTCCTTCATCGTACCGTTAGCCCAGTAATGTTGGAGTCCCGTTTCGGAGGTGTCGAGTGTAACCCACTTCACAAAGTCCGCAACAGCCTGTTTCTTGGCTTCGTCCTTGGTGACGTCTTTGTTGGCAAGCAGCCAAGTGCCACCCCAGAAGAAGCCTGTCGGTGGTTCGGAAACCGCCCAGTCGCCATTCGTGTCTTTTACTTGACCGTTCATCACGTAGTTGATGAGCCAAGCAGGACCGAAGAAACCGAAAATCGGTTGGGCGCCGGCACCGGACATATCCGCGTACCATGCTTCCGTCCAGTCTGTCGTATCATTGTGATAGCCATTGTCTTTCAGCTTTTTAGAAAGATCCAGGAACTCTTCACGCTTCGGATCGATATGAAGTTTGCCATCAACAATCCAACCTTTGTCAGAGCTGTTCTCGATCGGGTGCCAGATATCGCCATCACCAGAAACGATGCCGTATCCCTTAGCTTTCAACTTTGCAGCTGCATCATAGAATTTATCCCAGCCTGGTCCAATTTCATTTTTAATGGTGGCTGGATCATCTGTTCCAAAAACATCCTTCGCAATGGAGCGGCGATAGATAAAGGCGCCGCCAGTCGCTTGATAGCCGAGCGCTTTTAATTTACCGTCTAAGCTACCGATATCAACCGAGTATTGCGCGATGCCAGCATCCTTAACCATTTGGTCATCAAGGCCCATATCAGAATAGTTGGCTGCATAGCTGGATGCATCCCCTTGTGTATATTTGAGTACGAATGCTGATTCAGCTGCATAAATGTCCGGAGCATCTTTTCCTCCAGCGGACAGAGCCTGATCAAGTGCAGGTTGATAAGCGCCGTCGGTGGTTGCAATAACTGTAGTTTTGAACTCAACATTCGCGTCCGGATGAGTTTCCATATACTTCTTGGTCATATTAGGTATCTCATCTGTAAAGCTCCAGAGATTGATAGTGACTTTCTCGCCTGTTCCTTTTGATGGAGCTTCGGTAGCGTTGGCTGCTGGTGCAGTCGTTGGGCTTGAGCTAGATGAGTTAGAATTCGAGTTCCCACCACATGCTGCGAGAGCAGATGACATCACGAGCAATGTAGAGATCCCCACTAAACTACGTTTCATACTTTTCATATCTTTGCCTCCCCTTTTGTATTATCACTTCGGTTTTTTGTAACCGCATACATAATTATAGATCCTGCAATCCTTAAGCATAAGGACACCCTCTTTAGGAAAACTTCCACTATTTTTAGATTTAGTTCTATAGAGCGCAAAAAAGAGACATCAAGGGATCTACTCCTTGATGTCTCCATGCTCTGTTTATATTTTTGATCATTACTTATCCGCTTTTAGCGCGTCATCCTGTTTCTTGATGAACTCTTCTGGCGTGACGGCTTCGCCGAACAATGCCTGAATCTGATTCATGTGTATGGTAGATGCGACTGGCTTCATTTGTGTATCCAGATAAAGAGTTACTTTATTAGCCTTATTTAACTCGTTTAATAAATCAATGAACATTTGCGGTAGCTTGATGGCCGCAGTATCTACTTTGGTAGCCGGGATTACGCCTGCATTGACAACAGAATGCTCCCCCCACTTTTGAACGAAAAAGCTGACGAATTCTTTGGCCTCCAGAGCATGCTTCGAATTTTTGGAAACGAATAATCCAGTGCCCGGACCACCGACCCAATCATCCACGTTGCCTTTACCGCCTTCAACTGTCGGGAACTTGAAATACCCAATGTTGACTTTAAATTCTTGGGCAATATTTGTAGTGGTCGTGAAATCTGGCAGCTCCCAAGTCCCTGTAACGAACATGGCTGACTTACCGTTCATGAACTGTACCTTGGCTTCATCATTGGATAATCCGTTGTAGCCTTTGATGAATGTGTTCAGGTTTACCAACTCTTGCACTTGTCTTGCAGCCTCTAGCAAGGAAGGATCTGTGAAATCCTGATCCGCAACAGCTTTATCCATCAGGTTAGGTCCCCCAATACGATCAGCTAGATACATGTACCAGAAGGAAGCCGGCCAACCGTCCTTACCGCCAAGAGTAACAGGTGTTATGCCATTGTTATTCAGTGTTCGAATGATCGCTTTGAGATCATCCAAGGTTTGGGGAGGCTGCAGATTAAATTCTGAAAATATTTCTTTATTATAGTAGACCGGAACTATGTTTAGTTCGACAGGAAGGGCATACGTCTTCCCATCAAAGGAGTACCCCTCCGTCGTACCAGCTACGAATTTTCCTTTCAACTCATCCTGTAAAAGATCATCAACGGCTGCAAACTTATCTCCCCTAACATAAGGATCCATAAAGCCTGCTGCCCAGGTGAATCCGATGTCCGGTAGATCGTTAGAAGCGGCAAGTACCTTCAGTTTGCTTTTATACTGCTCATTTTCAAGAACTTCCGTCTTGATGGTGATATTCGGATTAGCTTCTTCAAATTCTCTGATGATTTCTTTTACCATTTTGTTTTGCGCGGAGTTATTGCTATCCGGCCATAGATGCATCATTTTTAAAGTGATTTTCTCGCCGTCGCTCTTGCTGCTATTCCCCTTATCCCCATTGCAAGCAGTTGTTATCAACAACAATGTTAAGAAAAGAGTAATGGATAATCCGATCCTCTTCGTAGATATTCCCCCCTTGCCGAGCCGTTATTGGATATTCGCTTCTATACCATTCCTCATGGAAGAACGATACTGCCCTGGACTCATTCTTTCGTATTCCTTGAACAGCTTGTTGAAATATTTAACCGTCTGGTAACCCGTAAGGCTGGCAATTTCCGCTATAGGCAGATTCGTTTTCAGGAGTAATTCCTTCGCTTTCTGCAACTTTCTACGGGCGACGTATTCGCTGAAATTCATCTGGCATTGCTCCTTGAAAAGAGAACTGAAATAGCTCCCGTTCAGATGAACAAGTCCGGCTACTTCCTGCAGGCTGATCGCCTCTTATATATGCATTTCCACATAGTCTATCGCCTGACGGACCGGATCGCTTAATGCGGCATCTTCATCTCTTATGGCCATTAATTGTGGATCAGCCATCTTCCGCATGAAGCCGATATGTTCCTGCTCCTCCCCTGCCTTCAGGGCATTCTCCACAGATGCGATTAGCTTTTCCCGGCTGGCTGGCTTGAGCAAATATTCAACTACGGACAACTGAATCGCTTGCTGAGCATACTCGAACTCGGCATGACCGGAGATGAGAATAACGGATGGCTGACGCTGTATTTTTTTATCCCTAATTTGGCTAACTAAAGAAAGACCACTGATTCCCGGCATGCGGATGTCCGATATCATGAGCTCCACTGGTATTTCCTCCAGAATTTCAATAGCCGAGATCCCATTGCTTGCCGTAAGGATTTCATAATGACCGGCTGCCCACACCTCTAGTATTTTCTTCATTCCTTCTCTAGATCTCGGTTCATCGTCGACAATAAGAATTGTTCGGCTTCTCATGGCATTTTGTCTCCTCGAACAGGAATTTTGATGTTTATACGGGTGCCTTGACCTTTTTGGCTATCGATGGTCATTGCCGCACCCTGCTCATTCTCTCTCGAAAAAAATAGTTGAAGCCTTCTATGCACATTAGCGATTCCGACGCCGGAATCTTTTGAAGAAGATACCTTTCCGCTATCCAGCCCTTCCACAAGAGAGCGCAGCATCTCCTCGTCCATTCCCATCCCATCATCTTCCACCGTAATGGTGACCCATTCTTCATCTCCAGCAACCGTTAGCTTTATCCATCCCGGTTCAATCTTGCTCTCGACCCCATGCAATACGGCATTCTCTACAAGGGGCTGCAGCAACAGTCGGGGTAACTCCACATTCGAAAATTCAAGAGGAGCCTCAATTTCCCACTCTAAGCGATCTTCAAATCGCATCTTCATAATAAGCAAATATCGCTTTACATGCTCGAGCTCATCCTGTAACTTCACCCAACCCCCTTTACTCGAGCCGGTGATCGTATAGCGGAATAAATCAGACATGGCGACAACATACTCCGCCAGTTGATCTTCATCCCTATCCAGCAGTGACCAGTACAGAACATCTAGTGTATTGAACAAAAAATGCGGATTAATTTGCGCTTGAAGTGCCTTTAACTCCGTATGACTCCGGGATAACTCCTTCTCATAAACCAACTGGATCAGCTCGTTGATATTATCAACCATTTTGTTATAGGAATAATTCAATTCCTGAATTTCCATAGTGGACGATACGTTCTCGATAGGCTTCAGGATGCCTAGACGGGTACTTCTCATAGCTTTGATCAACCTGAACACAGGTCTGGTAATAAGTATAGATAGAAAAAAAGAAAGCAAGGTGAACAGTAAGGTACCCATCAAAGCCGATACGACAATGGTCGTCCGCAAGACCGATATCCCCTTGGTGATGACGTTAACCGGGGTTAAGATGAGTAACGTCCATCCTGTCACGGAAGACCGCTGTTTGACGACGATAAAGGACCGCTTACCGATAGAAACATTCTGATCGTCGGATTCCTCCACCAGCTTTGCTGCTGTCTTTTGTGAAATACTGTCATCATTAGACGTGATGAACTGCCCATCAGGAGCTAGGAGTAATACTGTTTCTCCGTCCCCCTCCCCGGATAAGGATTCTTTAAGTGCAAACTTGTCTCGGTCTGAGCGAATGAGTAAATACCCTCCAGTAGTGAAATGCCGATCAATAAGGCTGATCTGTCGAATCGCCACAAGCGAAGTGGAATCAAGTGGATCGATGCCGAACCAGACTAGACTTCCTTCCTTTCTCGTCGCCATTTCGATCCAATCCTCGGGCACCTTATCCCTAAGGGTGCTGCCGTCGAGAGGATACAGCCTCACTCCGTCTTTATTATAAAGCTCAACAGATTTGATACCGTCCGTGTAGATTTGTACCAGATTGATAATAGATGGCAGCGCTTGCCGTTCCGTAAAGGTAGCGGGATGACCCTCTATATCGCGTAGAAGGAGTTGCTGAATATAATCGTTGGTCGATACCAGCGTCGTCAAAGAATTGATCTGTTCAAGAACGCTTTCCAAACGACCGTTAGCCTGAATCGCGGTTTGCTGAATATGCTTCTCCGCATTGTTCTTGAGTAGCGTCGAGACTGAATGGAACGTAATCCCTCCAACGAACGTCAGAATGATGAGCATGACGGCGAGAAAACCGAGCAACATTTGATTTCGCAGCGTATTTAACTTTAACATCGACAGTATCCGCCGCATGCAGTCTCTTCCCCTCTTTATCATGTGAACATGAGATGATCGCCCCTATGCGTAAAAAAGTAAGGGCTTTCAACCTTTTCAGTCATTATATTAGCATGTTTGCTAATGATCCGCTAAGAAAGAATTATGGATTCGACAAAAAGAACTAATATTTTCGCCCCCCATACCGACAGGCGAGGTCAGTCATTAGCTCCATTTCTAGCAACCTTTTATGTAGGAGTGTCTTACTCCTAATTAAAAAAATCCCGATGATATTTTCATCATCGAGGCTAACTACGGCTTCATTTTTTATTTTCGCCAAAAAGTTGAACAATCTGCCTTATCCATAATGTTAAACTCGATCATTTTCTCAAGCAATGAGAAATCAACCGGACTATCCCACCGAATCCGTAACAACTGCTTGGTGTGATCATAGCCAGCCTGTACAATTGCATCAGAGAAATGATTAATCCCTGCGATTTCAGGCGCAACAGCCATATGTTGTTTGGATACGCTAAAGCCAATAATATAGGTATCGTGATCGGTGAACATAGGCTGATTCCACGCAATTTTTGGTTTTAAATCAGTGAATTTCTCAGTTACCCAAGCCAAAACTTCTTCCATTCGCTCCCGATGCTGTGGGTTATCAATTTGCGCTAAATAGTCTGCAAAAACCTCCATGTCGATCACTCCTAACTTCAAAATCGCCTTTTTTCAGGCTTAGTGACATAAAAACCCGTTAGATAATCATATCTAACGGGGTGAAACGGTGCAACTTTTCGTAACGTCGGTTCTCCGGATCTGTAATCCGTTCAATCCACTCATTCTCTTCAAGAGCGTTGATCGTTCTACTCATTGTACTTTTATGGAGATTAAATACATTGGCCAGATTGATGAGTGAGGTTTACGGCGAGCCTTTACCGCGATAAGAGGAGTAGTCAGGATCATTGTGTTCTGAATAACCTTTCCATCAGGTAAACCAAATCCTCCTACACGTTCAAGCTTAGCTGCTTCATAGAGCTGGACGTTTACTCCGGCAATTGACTTGTGCCTATGTCATACCAAAACACCCCTTGACTTCCATCGGATAAACCTGAGGTTTATTCCAACGGCTGTGCGAAGGGGTGTTTTTCAATCTATATAATACTCTTTAGTTATTCAACAGTCCTGCTCGGAGCAGCATTCGGTACAGCAGCACAGTAGTCTCGGCATGGGTTAATGACTGCTGCGGCCGCAATTCATTTCCATACCCTTTTATCAAACCGGATTGAATGGCTGACTGTACAGCGTCACTTGCCCAGCCGGCAATTTGACCACTGTCGATATAGACGTCTAAATCGGCTTGTACTCCGCTATTATTTGTCAATACCGCTGCATCCGCCAGCCGTAACACTCGAATCATCGTTACAATCGCTTCTTGCCGGGATACCGCTTGATTCGGCCTGAATGTACCATCCCCGAAGCCATCCATCATTCTATAGGCTCTTAATGCTTCTACGGCGCCACTGTACCAATTGTCGCTGCTTACATCGACGAAACCCGCAGGATTCCGTCCTTCCGGCAGCCCAAGCGCCCTTGCCAGCATGGCAGCTAGTTCAGCCCGGGTAATCATGGCTTCAGGTGAAAACACTGACCCATCCGTACCCTGAACGATCAATCTGCTGTTCATGCTGGCAATTTCATTTTCAGCCCAGTGTCCCTGAATATCTGTTAATTTGGGCGATTTGTATATTACTGCATAAGTGCTATTAGTAAAGCTCCGAACCACAGCAGATCGATGGCCATCCACTGTGATGAAAGCTGTCGGCACCGGACGCACACCCGTATTATGATCCCAAACCACGGCCGTTGAAGCAGCACCGGCATCCAAAGGCAGGTAAATTACTTTTTCTACAAAATGATTGAAGGTGGATACTTCTTCAGTCCTGTCATTACGCTTGATCTGGACGGAAAAGTGAATCGGAGCAATCACCAGTTGATATCCGCCAGCATTCGCAGACTTCTGGAATCCTTCTTCCGCTAGACCGTGCCCCATCAAGATCCTAACTTCCATATCCTTCGACCAGTCAGACTCCCGATCTACGATTTCAGTTAGTGGAAGGCGATATTGGCCGTACTGGGTTATGAACGTGATCATGGCAACTTTCCGAGCCAGAGTTGGGACTGTATCACCGGAAAGCCTTAGTGCGAGATTGTCTGCACCTTCCTCGATTGAAATCGAGAGATTAGCTTCAGCAGTGTTAGGCAGCGAATCGATTACCTGGCGCAGATGATCCAAATTCAGCAGAGCGTCGATGGATTTTGCTCCATTCGTATCTACTTGAACTGTGACAATCCCTGATACTTTCTGATTATTAATCCGAATCACAGGCATTTTGCCCAGTGATGGCTGATTCGAGAGGTTTTGAGGATTCGAAGGAGCCGTCGGGACTGGTGTTGAATCCGGATCAGAGCCGGCTAAGCGTGTCACGTTGAGCATGTAGGTTTTCATTGAATCGTCCTGCGCCTTTACCCGGACCTCGAACTTATTTTGGCCGGTTGCAAGAGCATACTCCCTGGTTAGGGAATTACTGTCTACCTGAAGTCCGTTCATATAGACGGCAGAATATACATCGGCGGGAGTCAGAAGCATTTTCACCCCATACACCGGATGGCTTACTTCCAGACTATTGTTTGATTTCTCGGGGTCAAAATCAAACTTTAACGTCCCTCCGAGTCCTATCAGCTGCCAGACCTTCAAGTCCGCATTGCTGCTCAAAGGAACGATGTTCTGGATTTCAATCAAGCTTACATTTGCATTGCCCGCCTTATCTGCCACATAGACTGAATAAATTCCATTCTCCTTTACAGTGAAATGGTCCTGAATTTCCATACCCTGTGTATCAAAATAGGAGATCGAACGGCTACCTGCCGCCCATTTTATGGAGGAAACCTGGTTGAATTCACCATATACAGACCCCGTTACTGTGACATTCACACTTCCAAAGGTCGGTTCCGCCGGATCAACCTTCAGTTCGATAACAGGAGGCTGGTCATACGTAAAAGTAATACTCACCGTTTGGTCCAGCGCTATACCACTTGCTTCTTCCTTTGCAGAATAAGTCACTTTCTCTGCCACAACATTATTGACCGCAAATATGGCAAGGCCCTCCCCGTTGGTCAATCCATAAACTTCTTTGGTGACAGAGCTTCCATCTTGAGCTTGAAGCTGCACCTGTCTACCCTCAAGCGGATGGTCATATTCGTCTTTAAGCTTCACAGAGATCAAGGATTGGCTTTGGCCATCCGCCCGAACTACCAGATCACTTGCGGTAATTGTGGAGTGAGATGAACTTACTTCACCCGGTACAAACTGAACCGTCACCGTTGAGGCCAGCGCATTGCCTTCGACAGAGGCACTTATTTTCGTGGTCCCTACTGTTGTTGGTGCCGTCAATGTCGCCGTATAGGTTCCGTTATGGTTGTCCGTTACGGTGCTAACCGTACCTAATGTCGATGTGATCAACACCACCGCCCCTCCGGCGGTCAACTCGTTACCGTGCGCATCCCTCAGCTTCACAGTTACGGCTGTCTGACTCGTTCCGTCAGCTATCAGCGAAAAGTCAGTTGCTGCGATTATGCCAGTCTCTGTTGAAAGTGAGCCAGCTACAAACTGAACAGTCGCCGTACCCGTCAGCGTATTGCCGCCTACACTGGCACGTACTGTCGCTGACCCGACCGTTACCGGTGCCGTCAGTGTCGCCGTATAGGTCCCGTTATGGTTATCCGTCACGTCGCTCACCGTACCCGAAGTCGACGTAATTATCACCGTCGCCCCTCCGGTCGTCAACGCATTTCCTTGCACATCCTTCAGCTTCACCGTCACTATTGTCTGACTTGTGCCGTCCGCTATCAGCGAGCTATTGCCTGCTGCTATGGTGCTCTTCGCACTGGACGGTATTCCAGGCATAAATTCGACGGTTTTCTTTTCAGTCAGTGCATTGCCGTCTATTGTGGCGCCTACAGTCGCAGTCCCCACTGTTACCGGTGCCGTTAGCGTCGCAGTATAGATCCCGTTATGGTTATCCGTGACGGCACTCACCGTACCTAATGTCGATGTGATCAACACCACCGCCCCTCCGGCGGTCAGCGCGTTACCATGCGCATCCTTGAGCTTCACCGTCACTGCCGTCTGACTCATTCCGTCCGCCGTCAACGAGAAGTTGCCCACCGCTATGGTGCTGTTCGCACTGGACGGTGCTCCCGGCACAAATTCGACGGTTGCCGTTCCCGGCAATGCGCTGCCCCCTACGCTGGCACTTACTGTCGCGGTTCCGACCGCTACCGGTGCCTTCAGCATCGCCGTATAGGTCCCGTTATGGTTGTCCGTTACAGCGCTCACCGTACCTAATGTCGATGTGATCAACACTACCGCCCCTCCGGCGGTCAACGCGTTACCGTGCGCATCCTTGAGCTTCACCTTCACTGTTGTCTGACTCGTGCCGTCTGCCGTCAACAAGTTATTGTCCACTGCTATGTTGCTGTTCGCACTGGACGGTGCTCCCGGCACGAACTGTACCGTTGCCGTTCCCAATGCACTGCCGCCTACACTGGCACTTACTGTCGCAGTCCCCACCGTTACCGATGACGTAAGCGTCACCGTATAAGTCCCGTTATGGTTATCCGTTACAGCGCTCACCGTACCCGAGGTTGACGTAATTACCACCGTCGCCCCTCCGGTCGTCAACTCATTTCCTTGCGCATCCTTGAGCTTCACCTTCACTATTGTCTGACTCGTTCCGTCCGCTGTCAGCAAGCTATTAGCAGCTTCTATGGTGCTCTTCGCACTAGAAGCTGCTCCCGGCACGAACTGTACCGTTGCCGTTCCCAATGCACTGCCCCCTACACTGGCTCTTACTGTCGCAGTCCCCACCGTTACCGATGACGTAAGCGTCACCGTATAAGTCCCGTTATGGTTATCCGTTACAGCGCTCACCGTACCCGAGGTTGACGTAATTACCACCGTCGCCCCTCCGGTCGTCAACTCATTTCCTTGCGCATCCTTGAGTTTCACCGTCACTATTGTCTGACTCGTTCCGTCCGCTGTCAGCAAACTATTAGCAGCTTCTATTGTGCTCTTCGCACTAGAAGCTGCTCCCGGTACGAACTGTACCGTTGCCGTTCCCGGCAATGCGCTGCCCCCTACACTGGCTCTTACTGTCGCAGTCCCCACCGTTACCGGTGCGGTTAACGTCGCCGTATAGGTCCCATTATGTTTGTCCGTCACGGCGCTCACCGTACCCGAAGTCGACGTAATCCCTACCGTCGCCCCTCCGGTCGTCAACTCATTTCCTTGCGCATCCTTGAGTTTCACCGTCACTATTGTCTGACTCGTTCCGTCCGCTGTCAGCAAGCTATTAGCAGCTTCTATTGTGCTCTTCGCACTAGAAGCTGCTCCCGGCACGAACTGTACCGTTGCCGTTCCCGGCAATGCGCTGCCCCCTACACTGGCTCTTACTGTCGCAGTCCCCACCGCTACCGGTGCCGTTAGCGTTACCGTATAAGTACCATTTTGGTTATCCGTTACAGCGCTCACCGTACCTAATGTCGATGTGATCAACACCACCGCCCCTCCGGCGGTCAACGCGTTACCGTGCGTATCCTTGAGCTTCACCGTCACTATTGTCTGACTCGTTCCGTCCGCCGTCAGCAAGCTATTCCCTACTCCTAATGTGCTGTTTGTACTGGACGGTGCTCCCGGCACGAACTGTACCGTTGCCTTACTAGACAAAGCATTGCCCCCTACACTGGCTCCTACTGTCGCAGTCCCCACCGTTACCGGTGCCGTTAGCGTCGCCGTATAGGTCCCGTTATGGTTGTCCGTCACGGCGCTCACCGTACCCGAAGTCGACGTTATTATTACCGTCGCTCCTCCAGCTGTCAAGGCATTGCCTTGCGCATCCTTCAGCTTCACCGTCACTGCCGTCTGACTCATTCCATCCGCTACAAGAATGGAATCCGCACTGGAGATCTCACTTAATGCGGGGGATGTCGAATAATCGGCTATCATGTACGTTCTGAAAGAAAAGTCATAATTGTTAGCCGAACAGTATCCTCTTGTATACGGGTTGCCGCTGCTTCCATACCATCCGAAGCCAGCCGAGCCTCCGAACTCCGTGGAAGCAACCATTCGATACATCCTGTCCTTCGTTAAATAAGGCGATGCTCCTGAGAAATCAACCGACGTCCAGCCTGCGCTGATGGAAGCCACTTGCGCTTCAGCGAGCAATGTCGAAAGATTCCCTTCCTCATAAATTTTCAATTTCAGGACTCCAGTTGAACCATAGGTATCGAAAATATTAAGCTCTATCCTGCTGAGATTCCCCGTGGTCTCAGGAGTAAAGGTCTGAAATCTTTGATTGTCACTATTAACCCATATATTCCCAGTTTTATTCTCCTGCTTTTGATCCACTATTACCGGATCTGCAGCAGAGACCTCCCCTTCGGAGACCATTCCTACAACAATCATGAATATCAGAGTCATGGCGATCCAGCGCTTATATCGTTTAATACCTTCCACTACATATCCTCCATTCTTAACTTCCCAATTAATCGCAAAATGCTTGTGTAAGATGTAACTTTTATCTACCAAATCCGAACGGGCTTACCGATATAATGAATTAACTCACGAAAAAGGTGCTTCCTCCAACAATCAGTGCCACTATGAAAAAAATACCAAAATACCATTTTGTAAATTTAAAACTGATCCCGGAGCCGTCCCACCAAATCTTTGCAAAGACAACCACTCCAAGAAGTAAAATACTAATAAATGCAATCAGGGCATTCTCCATTTTTATTCACCTAGACCTCTCTATCTTCTAAATTCAGCCCATCAATCCTACTCCCAGATTAGAGCCATTCCTTAAAATTTCCTATACCTAAAAAGGTGTATCTTCTATTACAATAGATTGTATTCGCTACTACGTTCAAGATTAGAGGTGTCCAAAAATGAAAGAAAACCAACCGCTCGACATTGTTATCAGAAGTTCATCACTTGAACAACCTGACTCCGGTTTGATTCTGCCACATGAAACGGGGATGACACTCAGGGAATGGATGAATGGACAAAACCGCATGAACCCAGAGGCGTTTCTCACCTTTGCCAGGTCCATCGTAGCTTGTGTTCTGCAGCTTCATCAGTTGCAGATCCTTCATCTCGATTTGCGGCCGGAGCGGATCGGTGTTCGTTCCAATGGACAAGAAGCCTATTTAATAGATTCAGGTTATGCACTTCATCGCACAGACAATGGTTATATGCGCCCAACTGGTTATGGTATATCAGGCACAGGACTCGCCTATTGTTCGCCTGAGAATACAGGCAGAATGTTACGGACAGTGGATGAGCGAAGCGATCTATACTCTTTAGGCGTTATTTTCTACGAATTATTGGCCGGACATCTGCCTTTTCTTGCCGACAATCCGCTGGAATGGGTGTATATGCACCTGGCGCAAGTCCCCCCTCCGCTGACGCAGGAACAGACATATTTACCTGACGGCTTGGAAGCTGTAGTCATGAGACTGCTCGACAAAAATCCAGATAACCGCTATCAAAATGCAGGTTTTTTATTGGCAGACCTAGATAAAGTCGGACATTCACACGACACCTTTTTTATGGAACCGGGGTTTCACGGCAGGGAATATGAGATCTCCTTGCTGACCCAGGCCTTTTATTCCGCTTGCTTCGGATCAACAGAAATGGTGTATGTGTCTGGTGAAGCCGGTATCGGCAAAACAAGCCTTATGGACGAGGTTTTCCGCAAACATCAGCATGCCCGTAATTTTTTCTATGTCACCGGAAAGTTTGAGCAAATCTCGAAAGAAAGCCCATATCATCCGATTATTCAAGCCTTTCGTGGATTGATGCGGCATTTGCTGGGTGAACGCAAGGAACAGTCCGAGCTGTGGAGACAAAAGCTGCAGGAAACACTCGGGGCAAGCGCCAACGTGATTACCGCCATTATTCCTGAAGCCGAGCTGATACTCGGCACCCTGCCATCTGCCGAAGAGCTTCCGGCCAATGAATCGAAGAAACGGTTTATCTATGTTTTTCGCAAATTTGTTCAAGCGCTGGCTTCCAAAGAACATCCCCTTGTTCTTTTTATCGATGATTTGCAATGGGCGGATTCTTCGTCACTGCAGTTAATTCATGCGCTGCTGTGCGATCCGGAATGCCAATATTTGATGTTTGTCTGCGCATATCGCGATGAGGATATAGACCGTAACAGACTGCCAGGGTATGAACATGGCGGGAGTGTTACCGATCAGGCAGCTATCCGGCATATTTATCTGTCCCCGCTGAGCCTTGAACAAATGAACGATATTACAAAGGAAACGTTGAATAGCCAAACAGATGCTGCACTATCTTTTACAGAATTGCTATATCATAAATCAAACGGCAACCCCTTTCATTTCAAGCAAATATTGCTGCGCATGCAGGATGACGGCATTCTAGTGTATAGTCATGAGAATCGATGCTGGCAATGGGATTTGGGATCGGTCATTGGGCAGGAGCCCAGCTATGCCATCAGTGACTTAATGGAACACAGGCTGCGGCGTCTTCCCGTCACTGCGCAGGAGCTGCTTCAGATTGCGGCTTGTGTGGGAAGCACCTTCCACCCTGATCTGATAGCTTTCGTTGTCGATCGGGAGATCGGGGATGTCATGCCCGAATGGCCCAAGATTGAAGCCGAAGGAATGATTGTGACAGATGAAGCGGGTACATTCCGTTTTGCCCACGATAATATTCATAAGCTGATTTACAGTCAGATTGATGATGATACGAAACAAGCGATCCACATCTCAATAGGCAGAGCTTTGAACAGGAAGACTTCAGGGCAGGAAGAGCACTTGTTTGATAGGGTCAATCATCTGAATAGAGGCTCCGACAGAATTACCGAAGAAGCCGAGATATTTCAGCTCATACAATTAAATCTGGATGCGGGAAACCGTGCCAAGACCACCTCCGCCTACGACGTTGCCCTAGGTTATTTTAGAAAAGGGGTAGAATTGCTGCCAGTGGAAGCTTGGAGCAATGCCTTCGAGCTCTGTTTCGAACTGCATGCTGAGCAAGCGGAATGTGAATACTTATGCGGTAATCCTGTGGATTCTGACCGAAAAATTGATTTCTTGCTTCTCCGTGCTCGCAGTGCAGTTGAGCGGAGCAGAGTGCAAATGATTCGGATTATGCAATACATTAATCAAGGAAAATATCTGGAAGGTACTGCGCTCGGTCTTGAAAGCCTGCGGGAGCATCGTGTTAACATTTCGCCCAATCCGGGCAAATTCGAACTGTTAGTCGAAGCGCTTCGGATCGATGTACTGCTGCATAACCGTTATGACAGACTCACTCATTTGGAAGAAATGTCCGACAAAGACCGGATTGCTGCGATGCATCTCATTCTGGCGATTACTCCCTCCACCTTCTTCACGAACAAAAAGATCTATTTTCTGCTCATGTGCAGAGCCATTCAATTATCTATTAAGTATGGAAACACCCCTGTTTCCGCAGCTGTCTATTCCGCTTACAGCATGCTTTTGGGATATGCCCGGGGGAAATTTGATAAAGGTTATGCTATCGGCAAGGTCGGAATTGAGCTTTCCGAGCGTTACAATATTACTTCAGTTAAAAGCAAAACTTATACCATGTTCGGCGGTGTACTCTGCCAATTTGCCGGAAATGCCCGTGAAGGAGATGTTTACTTGGCAAAGGCGCTTCGTTTCGGAATGGAATCCGGGGATTATGTGTTTGCCAGCTATGCAATGGGAGCGCATATCAATTCACTCTATACAAGAGCGCCGTTAAGTGAATTCTCAAGAACAATAACCGAATATATGGTGTTTCTCGATACAACCAACGATGAGTTTGTGAAGCAGAACTTTTATCTGTATCAGCAATTTATTCTTGCATTGCAGGTAAGAACGATTTCTCCGGATTCATTCAGCAGCACCAGCTTTGATGAAGAAGAGTTCCTGAAACGGATACATATGGAGGAAACCTCGGCTACCACCTTATTTCAGTACAGCACCTATAAGACTCAACTCAGCTATTTACTGGGTAATTATAAGGAAGCCGTCCGCTGGGCAAATCAAGCGAAGTCTTATGAAGCCTATGCCACGCATCTTCCGCATTTGCCGGAATGCCTGATGTATGAATCACTTGCCCTATTGGCCGATTCTGTCCCGCCCGGTAAACGGAAACAATCGAACAAACGGTTCAGCAGCAATCTCCGCCGCTTTAAAAAATGGGCAGCATGGAGTCCAGCCAATTATCGGTCCAGATACTATCTTCTAAAGGCTGAACATGCGCGTGTCTCTGGTAAAGGCATACTGGCTGAGGAACTGTATGATAAAACCATCCGCGAAGCAAGAGAACAAGTCGATGTTCAGGTGACAAGCCTTGCCAACGAACTCGCAGCGAGATACTACCGGAATTTGGGTAAAGAAACAACAGCCATTTTCTATTTACAATTAGCCCTTGAGGCATATACACAATGGGGAGCGCAAATAAAAATAAAACAATTAGAGGATCTGTTACTCTGCTGGCAGCGTGAGGAACATGCTGATGAATCGTTTGAGATTATACCAATTCCGGCAGGCCGGAGTGATGTAGAGTTATCTGGAGAGGCCGCCAGCGCTCTTCATGAGACTCATTCCTTGGACGGCCTGGATCTTGCAGCGATTCTCAAAACCACTCAAATGATAACAAATCAGATGGACAGTGATACGGTGCTTGCGGAAATCATGAATACCATTATGAGATATGCGGGTGCCAGCAAGGGCGCTTTGCTGATGGATAATAAGGATGGACTGTACATTCAGGCATATGCCGACTCAGAAGCGCAGGCGCCCCCCTCGCCTTCAGAGCTGAATGATAGCCTTCTTTTGCCGGAGGGCATCATCCGGTATGTCTTTCGTACACAAGAGCATGTCCATTATATCGGTGATGAGGAGAGCTGGCTGATTCATAATCCGTACATTGCGAAGCATCGGCCTAGGTCTGCACTCTGCATACCGGTAACCGTTCACGGGAATATGCTGGGTGTTCTCTACCTGGAAAATAAGCTGGCAAGCGATGTGTTCGCTTATGATCGTCTAACCGTTCTTCAAGCTATGGCATCCAATGGAATTTTGTTCTGTATGCTGCAAAATACGGCCGAGCATTCCATTAAAGATCCAGGAGCAGCAGAAGAAGCAGCTTCCTTGTCTTCTATAATGGAGGAACCTCTTACCGAGCGTGAGCTTGAGGTACTCTCCTTATTGGCGGCAGGACTGTCAAATAAGGAGATTGCCGATCAACTGATCATCGCGATTGGAACGGTAAAAGTGCATGTTAAAAATATTTTTGCCAAACTAAAAGTCAACCGACGCACCAAAGCCATTATCCAGGCGAAGGAGCTCAATCTGCTTACCCGTCAATGATTAATTACCTTTTATTGGAATTTACCCATAACTTTCATTTATCTATGAACCAGAGAGATTTATGCTTAAACGGTACTGAGTCAAATGACATAGCCTCGCCGAGCTATCTACATGTAGGTTAAGGACGAATCCTACATTTTATATTAGTCGTTCTCTTCTCGCATGAGTGGAGAAAACGAATGTCCCTCGGACCGATCTGAATTATTAGTGCGAAAAGTTTGTTAAACTTAGGATCATCAAAAATCCCCTCGACCTGAGGGGATTTTTTCTATTGCATGTATTATGTCTCTCCTAACATTTCCTACAAGCGCTAATAATAGATGAAGATGACGGAGAGAACGGCTTTTTATCCCAGTCAGCATATTGATGTTCGACGCGAAAGCCGTGTCGTGTTAATAAAGAATGCAGCGCCATTCCTTACATTAACGTTCCCTGTTATCTTAATGATGCTGTTTCAATACATTCTGAATTTAACAAAAGATAATACTTAAACCTCTCCCATTAATCCTTCCAGGGATCTTCGTGCAATCTTCCGTAGGCTGCGCCAATGCTGCCGCCTTCCATCAGGCGAACCTTGATTTTTTTCTGTAAGGATGTATTTTCCGGAAGTTCTTGTATTGGAATATCAGTTCTTCCATAAACCCATCTGATAGAGCTGTCATTCGCATCGTCAACACGCATCAAGTCGAATGCCTTCTGAAAACCGACTATATTTGAGCTCTCTAGCAACAGCTTAGCAAGGACTGGAGAAAGCAGCCAGGAATCACATACCATATCCGACTGACCATACTCCGGATAATATTCTGCAAAAAATTTTCTAGCATCCTCATATGACGTTCGCAAACTCTCGCGCCTCATATCTGCGTCAGCAGGGATATGTATATTTATTAATTTCTTTTCTTTCTGCTCAATCATTTCATATTCAAGTGCACCGATTCGGAATTCATGAAGTGAAATCTGTCTAGGAAACCACCATCCCCACGTGAATGCATATGTCCCATACACACTGTAATGTTCCATAATGAATCTAGTACAAAACTTCATCGTATCCGTAAAAATTGTCTCGCTGATTCCTCTTTTTTCGTATTCCTTATGTGCCTTTACTGCATGTACAAGCATAAAAGAGAGCATTTTACTCCCATTTGGATCCTCTCCCAGAACGCCTATTAGTTCTTTAACTCCCTTTTCCCAGGTAGACGGATCATACAGGGCAGCAGAAAGAGGCTTAAATGTTTTCTCATCAAATCCGCCTGCAAAGTCAAACACTTTTCTTTTCATTTGATCTGGTAAACAAATACTTTCACACACTTCTTTTAAATTCATATTTACATTCTCCTGTATCAGATAATAACAACATTTCCACAACTCCGTGTCCTATAGCTTTTATTTCATTCTGGAAGAAAACAATAAATTGGTTTAATGCTATTTATAGTTGGCATTGTTCCTGAAAGAAAGGCATATTCTATCATAACCTTACGTGTAACTGCCTGTTGTCATGGAGCTATCGTTCAACGTTAGCGTGTTGAAAATCACTGGCAGCGATGAAATGCAGTTTAGTTCTTCAAACCTTCCTTCCAGTTTGTTACGATTGACCACCGAACTTTTTTCCCTTCATTCTTATGCCCAATATGATAAACGCGACATAGATTAGGATAGCAATCGAATCGATTAACGTATCCGAAAGTGCCGAAACATCATAAAATGCTGTTATGCCAAGAATGACCATCAGACGAACGAGCAGAAGTGACGCGATCAGCCATGCAGCAGACCGATTCTTCGATCGCTCGCTTTGCAATGACAGGATAATGAATACAATACCGAAGACCAGATTCTCTGCGGTGATTATGTGCCAGACATACCTAAATATTATCCGTGTATCCATGGCTATATCATTCACAAAGAGCGTCGGCAGTACAACGGATTGCCCATTCAAAGCGTGTGTCACGGCAAACAGTATCGCAAGAACGCCAGCAATCAGATAATAATAATTCTTAATTTTGATGTCCATCACAATCCTCCTTAGTTATTACAGGATCCTTTCTGTGAAGATCCCGGTAAATCTCCCGAACGAACACTGCCAGTCGCTGGTCACTTTCATGATTAAAGTCCCTTAGCGCTTCAACTGCTACGTCGAGCAACTGACTGACCTTTTCTAGATGTGCAATTTTCTTGCGCGTTTCTACTTTTTTGGCATCAAGGAATTCAGCGACCTTCTGGTAATAAGCAGGATCTACACTCTGCATTCTGTGGAACTGAAACTTCCCCTTGATTTCTTCTAGAGAAAAGTCCGCATACTGCATGATTTGAATATTCATCAAATCGACGAGATCGTCCTTCGAATACCTACGGTAAGAATTGTGTTCCCGGGACGGCGATACGATTCCAATACGGTCATAGTACCGAAGCGTATCCTTCGGAATACCAAGGATCTGTGAAACCTCTTTTATAGAATATTGTTTTTCCATACATTTACAATAACATTGGAGTAAACTCCAATGTCAATTCTTTTCTTGATAATTTTCAGTCTAATACTTTATCTTCTTTGGACACTAGAGCGGAGATGTTGCCCGCGCCTAGCATCGCCTGCTCCGAATTATCTTAGTTTGCGGAACAGTTAGCTGCCTAGCCGGAAGGGGTCTGTGCCAGTCTATAATTGTGTTTGCCGAGTCTAATACTCTTTTTTTAGTTTAGTTCACTATTTTCTTTTTACAACT
>NZ_CDRJTB010000076.1:0-30780 GCF_976954365.1 Paenibacillus sp. Marseille-Q9583 | reverse complement strand
ACATCATGACGTTTTAGGCAACATTATAAATATAATAGCTGTTCAAGCATTATTATTTTTCATTTTCCATTTATCATTTAAACGGATGAAAAAGCAGAAACTATATTATGAACAATTACAGCAATCCGAGCGGTTAAAGATGGTAGGACAATTAACAGCTGCTGTTGCACATGAAATTCGAAATCCTATAACCGTGGTTAGAGGTTTTTTGCAATTGTTCAAAGAGGACGATTCATTTGATGATTCTAAAAAAAGTAAGTTCAACTTAATGATTGATGAATTAAACACCGTAGAACAGATTATCTCTCAATTTCTAACCCTATCTAAACCAAATGGAGATCAAAGACTAGAGAAAGTGGATGTGAAGGATGTCCTTCAAAGTGTTACGGGTCTGCTTCATTCCTATGCCATGTTATCTGATAACCAAATCGATATAAAGGTAGAGGAAGATTGTTATATTTCCATTAATAAAATTGAGTTTAAGCAGTTACTCATTAATATTATAAAAAATGCGCTGGAAGCCTCGGATGTAGGAAAATCCGTCTCAGTCATAGCAAATAGAAATAATAATTTTATCGAGATCATGATCACCGATGAAGGAAGTGGGATGTCCGAGGCTGAGGTTAAGTCGCTGGGCACGCCTTTTTATTCATTAAAAAGTAATGGAACCGGTTTAGGGTTAATGATTTGCTTTAATATTGTAGAAAAATATGGTGGGGAAATTTATTATAATAGCTCTAAAGGTAAGGGGACAACCGTTACGATTCGCTTTCTAGCTACGAATAATCAATAATATTCCAAGATGAAAAAGTTAATTCTGGAGGGAATATATGCGAAAAATTCACATCATGGGTGCTTCTGGAGTAGGAACTAGCACACTAGGTCAGCAATTAGCAAAGGTGTTACCTCATGTTCAGCTGGATAGTGATGACTATTTCTGGGAGTATAAATACACTAAACAGACTGAAATCAACGATAGACTAACAAGACTTAAGCAGGACTTAGATTATAAGGAGTCATGGATTCTAAGCGGTGCCGTTTGCGGCTGGGGGGATGGACTTCGTGCTTATTTTGACTTGGTAATTTTCCTCTGGATTCCACAGGAGATCCGATTGAATCGTTTAAGAGGTAGAGAATATGATAGATATGGTGACGATATTTTACCAGGTGGAAAGAAATACGAAGCGAACCAGACTTTTATGGAGTGGGCCGCGTTATATGATACTGCTGGCGTTGAAGTCAGAAGCAAGGTGCTTCATGAGGAATGGATGTCCGTGTTGAAATGCCCTGTTTTGCGAATTGAGGGAGATTTAACGGCTCAAGAGCGTGTTGAAGTCGTGCTGAATTATTTAAAGTCTAAGGATTCAGGAGGCACTCAAGATGATTAAGAAGCTGCGTATACTGGTGCTGTCTGGGATGTTGTTAGTTCTTCTTGCTGCCTGCAATACAACTACCTATAAACACAATTACACATTTACAGGAGAAGGAAATGTATGGTCGGCTGAATATGTTCAAAAGGCAACAGAGAAGATTACCGATAAAAAGGGCGAAAGAACAGACTATAAAACGCAGCAGCAATCTGCCTTCGAACTTAAGTATAAAGGGGAACAAGCAGATCTGGATAAGATTCAAGACTTTAAATATAGTTATGAGGGAACAACAGGACAAAGCAGGATAACCTTAACGGACACTAAGGGAGTAAGAAGAGGTGATTTGAAGTCTCAAAGTTCTAAGAGCAGTTATGAACACGAGGACTCGATGATTAAGGTTGTTGTAGAGTGGGATGGGCAGAAGGATGAATTTGAACTGAAGGTACGTAAATAGTGGAGCACATATGAAAAAGATTCTTAAATTAAAGAAAGCAGGTTGAACATCCATGGTCGTTATTAAAGAAATAGAGTTGGAGTCTCTCCATGAACTTGGTGATTTATATCAGGAGCTGATGAATCACCCTTCTGATCTTAATAAAATGGAACAAGTATTTAAAGTGATTAAGACAGATCGTCGGTACATATTGTTGGGTGCTTTTGTGGATGGAGAGTTAATGGGGTCTTTGATGGGGATTGTCTGTCATGACCTGGTAGGAGATTGTAAACCGTTTATGGTGATTGAGAATGTGGTAGTCTCATCGCGGGCCCGTCGTCAAGGTGTGGGCAAAAAACTAATGCTTGCCATTGAAGAAATGGCTCACGAGAGAGACTGCTTTTATATCATTTTAGTCTCTGGAGAGAAGCGTAAGGAAGCGCATATTTTTTATGAATCGTTAGGGTATAGAGATGAGAAGGTGGAAGGTTACCGGAAACATCTAAGTTCCCATTAAAAGGAGGCCTTGATTTGCAAACATTCTTTCAATATAACTGGATGGTTCGTGAACAATGGTACGAATGGTGTGAGAGTATTTCTGAAGAAGAGTTGCTTGGAACACGTACTGGTGGTGTAGGCAGCATATTGAAGACTCTCTTTCATATTGTTGATGTGGAGTGGAGCTGGATTCAAGTGTTGCAAGGTAAACCGGATTTTCAGGAGGATTTCGAACATTACAAGTCTTTGCAGCAGGTAAGAGAACTGGATGCGAAATTCCGGTCCGATATAGGGCCCTTTGTACTTTCTTGGCATGCGGGTTTGGAGCAGAATATGTTTGAGGATCACCTGGCGGATGGCCGGATCGTGACAGATACTTGGGGTGAAGTGATGCGCCATGTGATCGCTCATGAAATTCATCATGTCGGACAGTTGTCCGTTTGGGCAAGGGAAATCGGGAATGAGCCAGTTTCTGCCAATTTGATTGGAAAAGGGCTCCGATGATTCTGCAATCGACTGGGCATTGCGTATATCATGAAGTGCTGTCGCTGGAGAGCAGCGGCGGGAACCACAAATGACGAAGATCAACCCAGCCCTGACTATTGAAGCTTACACCTCGGACCGAGGGGAGATAAGCAGTTTGGGTGGGTTTTTCATACAAGATGTGCAGATGATGTTCCTCTAGAAGACGGTTCTCGATCATACTAAAGCTCTCGGATCTAGCCTCAGGGTTAGGTTCTCGTGCAATGGTATAGAGCCAGCCTTCAATATCCGCACGAGTATGCGGTTCTATATGCTGGGAAAGCGTGAGATATAGATCAAATAAACGAAGCTGTTCATCCTCGTCACGAAATAATGAAAAAACAATCAGGTCGGACTCCAGCCGGATCGGGCCCTTGAACTCCTCTGGAGACACGGAAACAACCTTACACGGATAACCTTGACGCTCTAGTTTAGCAGCAATACATTCAGCATCATTAGCATATTGCGGAATGGTAGTTATTTGCAAGCTGACCTCATAGTCTTCCATTGACTTATGCGTTACAGACGCTGACTCTTCTTTTAAACAGGATACGATCTTTGCCCGAATAAGGGGGTCGCTAAGCGGTCCTTTTTTTTGTGTGTTGCAGGTAACAAATTTACGGATGTAGGACTCAGAATGAATCCGACTCCAAGAAGAAGAATTGGTGGATGAAGGATTCTGAATCACATGAAAAGCCGAGCCAGTATCTGAGGAATCGGACGCAGTATCCCACGGAACATATAGTATTTCGACTCGATCTAAATGAGCTCTTCCTAGAAAATAATAAGGAAAAACCTCCAGCACACAAGTGTCCTCATTCATGTCCACAACCTTAAATGGTCCTGTCCCCACAGGTTTGCGGCCAAAGCTAGGTTCGTCCATTCCTTCTAAATCACGCGGAACAATTGCCGCTCTACTCGTACACAAGAAAGGGAGGAATAGCTCATTGGGCTGTTTAAGTGTAATTTGAACGGTGGATGGGTTTAGTGCGGTAACTTGCTGGATTTCTTTGAAAATATAGCTATAGAGTGTCCGCTTTGAGGTTTGCATCAGCCGTCCCAAGGAATAGACTACATCTTTAGCCGTCAGTACTTTTCCATGATGAAACAGCACTTCTTTGCGTAGAAAAAAAGTCCAAATCGTACGGCTCTCATCCACTTCCCAGGCATGAGCAAGACTAGGCACAATCTTATCCCGTTCCCCGCTGCGTCTCACTAATCCGTCGAAGACATGACTGGAAACAAAAGACTCTGCCAATAGATTCATATGAAGCGGGTCGAAGGTATGTAGCTGCTGGGTGATGGGAAGCCGCAGGGTATCAATCTGTTTGTCACTACGGATTTCGGAATGATGACCAAAGTAGGTCAGCAGCCAACCTTGTAAGGTATCCTGCAGCGAGGAAGAGCTGGCATGGGTTTTGATGCCATCAATAGCTTTGTGAACATCTTTACGGCTGATAGCCTGCATCATGGATTGAAGCGCAATTTCTTCAGAAGGGACAAGGAACTGTAATAAGGAACGACTTCCACGTCCGCGCTTAGGCGTCCATTGGACCCATTCCAGCTGCATCATTTTATTCACAATATGCATGGCATTGCGGTGTGTACATCCGAAGGTTAAGGCTAGCTCATCCATCGTAACTGAGATTTCTGTGACTCCCCCAAACTGAGAATGCAGCTTTAAATATTGGCTATGCAGCTTCATGGTTTAAGTCCCTTTCAGAAAATAGGAAATTATTAAAAAATTCTTTCTCTTTTTTTTCTTATTTTATCACTTAGAATAAGGATAAGAAAGTAAGAATATGGGGGTGTTTACCATGACCGATGAAACGGAGCTTAAGCTTAATCGATCACTTGCCGCTTTAATTGTTGCCTTCTTACTGGCGATTGTTCATCAGTTGTTGTTCTACGGAAAGTTGCCAGGTGTTTCTTATCCTATCTTCGTTTGTCTGTTTTATGTGTATATGCTTTATTACGCTAAGGCTAAAATGCGCAAACTGACCAAACTCAGTTATTTCTGGTTTGGAGCGATTTTTCTACTCTCGATGACCTATGTGTTGTTTCATAATCTTTTCTACTTTGGGTTGAACCTATTAGTAATCCCTGTGCTGATTTTATTACATATGACTTATTTGCTAAGTGATAAACGCCCCTCTTGGAGTCAATTCAGAATACTTTGGGATACACTAGAGCATTTGCTTCCCCAGAACTTTCGCCACTGGGGTACTGTGTTCAAGGACGTCAAAAGTAGCAGTGATAGTAAGGTGAAGGATGGACGCAAGCAAGTGCTGGGGAAAGTGTTTACAGGACTTGCGATCTCTTTACCGATACTGCTTGTTGTGATTACCCTGCTGGCCTCGGCCGATGGTGTGTTTCATCATGTGCTAATATGGCTGCCAAATATGCTGGATCGAATTTCATTTGGTGAAATTATTGTGCGGACGTTATGGGTACTCCTGATAGGCATGGGATTGTTCGGCTTAGTATGGGGCTTTGTAGATTCGAAGGTCTATGACTGGAATGTGCAACCAAGGAAGTATGGACCTGTGCAGGCGCCTGTGACCTTTAAGGTTGATCCAGTAATTATGACGACAATTCTTATAGCTATTAACACGGTATATGTTCTGTTCGTAATCCTCCAATTTTCTTACTTGTTTGGAGCTTGGGAAGGGATGTTACCAGAGGGTAGTTCCTATGCTGATTACGCTCGTAGTGGATTCTTCGAGTTAATTATGGTGACCGCGATTAATTTCGTGATTCTAATGCTGGCATTGGGATCAGAAGGAAAGAGGGGCGGACTGCTCCAAAAAGTCATTAATATTATGCTGTATATCTTAGTTGGCTGTTCAACTGTCATGTTGTATTCTGCCTATACTAGACTATCCCTATATGAAGAGGCGTATGGATATACTACGATTCGTTTCCTAGTTCATGCATTTATGATATTTATGGGTTTGCTGTTGATTCTTGCAGCTGTACGGATTGTAGTGCCCCGTTTGCCGTTGGCTAAATGTTATATTGTGCTAGGTCTGACCTCTTATGTTGTTATGAACTATATAGGTATGGATGTCATTATAGCTAATATGAATATGGAGCGTTATGAGGTGAGTGGTAAGCTGGATGCTGATTATTTGGTTGGTCTGTCACCGGAAGTCATCCCTTCTCTGATTAAGTTCAGTCGTAAGGAAGACGGGATGCTAGATCAATTTTTGAAAAACAAATGGTGGGACGGTGCTCAGCGAGAGCGGAAGTGGCAGTCCTTTAATTTCCCGGAATATCAGGCGCAGCGTGAGCTGGAGAAGTATTTTGCACAGTAAAGGTTAGAAGAAGGTGTGAGGAAAGTGAGAAAAAAGCCATTTAGTAACGGCTGGTTATTTATCATCATTTTTATTACGGTAGGTTTAAGTTATGGGATCTATCATATTTATTTATACAATGCCCCAAGACAAAGTCATTACTCTCGTGTATCCAGCAGCAATTTAGAGCAGGAACGTCTGGGAGACATCCAGCTGCTTCAGAGTCTCGAATCGCTCATCCAGGCACCTAAACCACGTGACGATATTGAACGGTATCAATATTATCATTTGGACAACGAAACAACAGTAGCCACAGCGCGTGGTGACGATAAAATCATTCTAATTAGCGTCTATTCAGATCTGAAGATGAGTACTGCCAGAGGTATTCACGTGGGGTCTTCTACAGATGATGTGATTGAAGCTTATGGCTCTTCTTATTATAAAAGAGGGGAACAAGGGGCTGATATTATCGGGTATGTGGATAAAATCAATCATCGGAATTTAGAATTTTGGTTACAAGATCAGAAAGTGAATATGATCCGATATAGTGTGGACTCTGTTGTGATGTAAGATGTTTTGGGATATCCTTACAAGCCTAAACGCCTTCGGCTTCCTTATAAGGTCGGTAAGTGGTTAAGCGAGAAATATAAGAAATATTGTATTGTGTGAAACTTATACTTTCTTATATTATTAAAAAGGACATATGTCCTTTTTTTGTGGGGTATTCTAAATTACACTTATTTGAGCAAACAATAGAGGGGGCACCACATGCAAACGATAAATGACCGTGAAGCTGTCCGTGCCTTGGCAGTGAAGAACGGTCTGGACGGAATTTTTAGCCCGCTAGTCACGTATAAAATGGAATTGAGACGTTATACGGATGAAGAGAAGCTGTGTTTGGTTGGCGATCAGTTGGATGGGATGTTCATATTGGTTGAGGGCAAGCTCAAAATTCAGACATTGCTGCCGAACGGCAAATCTATGCTGGTGCGGTTTACAAATCCGATATCAGTGATTGGGGATGTGGAGCTGCTTCATCGCTTTCCTGTTAAGAATCAAGTGGAGTCTGTGGGTGAGAGCTTGATTCTTTTTGCCGGGAGAAGATTACTGCTGAGAGAGCTTGAGGAAAATACAGCTTTGTTACGTTTTCTCGTAGGGGAACTTAGTCACAAATTGCATACGCTCGGCCAAGCCTCCGCACTTAACCTGTTGTATCCTGTCGAGAATCGATTTGCCAGCTATTTGATGTCTTTATTCGCCGATAAAAACGGTGACCGACGTGTGGAGGAAATTCGGACCTCAAGCCTTATAGAGACAGCAGAGTTGCTAGGTACAAGTTATCGGCATCTTAACCGGATCGTGCGTCGGTTCATTGATGAAGGAATTATTACACGAAATCGTGGACGCCTAAGCGTACTGGACGAAGGGAAGCTCGCGGAGCTGGCGAACGGAAATTTATACGAATAAAAAGATCTCTAAAGACCATTAGTTCCAGCCTTTGGCCGGACGTAGAGGTCTTTTTGTTTTTTTTAGCGAACATTCAGTTCAAATTCAGAGTGGCTTAAGGGAACGATAGTAGGATAAAAGTACCAATTAGAAACCTACTATACATATAGAGATGAGGAACAACGATGTTCAGAAATATCCGTGGGAAAATTGTATTGGGATTTACTGCTGTGATTGTAGTTTTTCTAGTGGCTATAGCAGGAAACACATGGTTTCAGGGAAAGGCTACGATGCTGACGGATCAGGTCAATCGCAACTGGAACAAACTGTCGCTTGTTCAGGGATTAACGGATAAAATTCGTACGGCAGATGAGCTCGGGGCTCGTTATGTGATGAGCAACACAGAGGCTGAGCGGAAATCATATCTGTCTAAGTATGAAGAGACGCTCCCCTTGATTGAGAATGCCATCACGGAGCTGGAGAGTGTTAGATTAAGTGAAGAAGAACTAAAGGGTGTAACGGAGCTGAAGGGGAAATGGAATGATTATTTGATCGTTTTGAAGGAAGCCTTCGCCTTAGCCAAGGACGGAAACTTCCCGGAAGCGCAGAAGATGTTTACCAATTTATCTTTAGATGCAATGATTGAATCTCAGATTGTATTCCAGAGCATGCTCATGGAGGAAATACAGAACGGGCAGAGTCAAGCAGAAGCCCATCGTAATAACGCTATGATTACTAGCTTTGGTGTGACCGGATTATCGGTTGTTCTTGCCCTAATTCTTGCACTATTAATATCTGGACGAATTATTAAACCGCTTCGTGATGTGAACACACAGCTGAAGGAGATTGCAGATGGAGATGCCGATCTTACTCGCAAGCTAAACGTCCGGTCAAAAGATGAGATTGGTGAACTGGCGTTTAAACGACTGCAGCGAGTACACAACATGTGTCGGCAGCCTCACAAGAGCAAAGGGCTTCGGTGGCACAAATTGCTTCCTCTGCAAGTGAATTAAACTTAATGGCTCATGGACTACAGGGGTTGGTAGCTAGATTTAATGTATAAGGCGAGCTTCAGAGAGTTGAGGGGTAATCCCAGTGCTCTCTGGAGCTTTCTTTTTTTATTTGGTTGAACGTAATATCCCACATACTAAGCATAGAAATCGCCATCGACGTCCACCTGCCTATAACTTATATTATTACCATTATTAGTTAGTTTGTGGTCAACCTCTGGGTATAGATCAAAGACTTATTGAAGTGAGAGTCAAGGATACGGGAGGACAGGCAGCTAATAATAAACGATTGTTAAGTCTCGTTGAAAAATATCAGGTCCATTTTAGGAGGCGAATGTCTATAACAACACTATTTTGAAAGCGTATTCTTATTAGCTGCATAGCTTCACAAAACTTTGGGAGGTGGTTCTCTAATGATAGCAGCTTCTAAAAAAATTACGGGTAAGTCGGCAGTAATGTACTTTTTGATTGTAATATTGTTTGTAGGTCAATTAGCGTTGTACCCCTCGGTGAGTTTAGCTGCGGGGAATTTAGCCCAAGGTAAAAGCATTACTTCAAGCTCATTTGGCGATGTTTATGTAGCAACTAATGCCAATGACAGCAATCAAGGAACGTATTGGGAGAGTGTAAGTAACGCATTCCCGCAATGGATTAAAGTGGACTTAGGCGACGTAAGCAGTGTCAATCAGGTTGTTCTAAAACTGCCGACGAACTGGGAAACAAGAACCCAAACGTTGTCGGTGGAGGGAAGCTCTGATGATTCTACTTACACTAACTTAGCAGCCTCTGCCAATTACACCTTTAATCCAGCAAGCGGATCTAATACTGTGACCATTAATTTTACAGCTGCGAGTGCTAGATATGTTAAATTGAACTTCACGGCAAATACTGGATGGCCAGCAGCACAGTTATCGGAATTTGAGATTTATGGCAGCACAACAACACTCCCAACAACAGGATATGAAGCGGAAAATGCTGCTTTATCCGGTGGAGCGAAAGTCAATACAGATCATACTGGTTATACCGGAACCGGATTTGTAGATGGCTATTTGACACAAGGAGCAACGACTGCGTTTAGTGTTAATGTTGCCTCTGCTGGAAACTATGATGCCGCATTAAAATATGCAAATGCTTCAGGCAGCACAAAAACAATAAGTATTTATGTAAATGGGACGAAATTAAAGCAATCTTCTCTTTTAAATCTGGCCAACTGGAATACATGGTCCACAAAGGTTGAAACGCTAGCCTTGAATGCTGGTGCTAATACGATTACTTATAAATATGATGCAGGTGATACTGGAAACGTGAATCTGGACAACCTGATCCTTACTCCATCTTCAGCACCGACAGCAACACCAACACCATCACCAACGGCAACGCCAACCCCAACGGCCACACCGACACCAACGCCAACACCGATAGTAACCCCAACACCAACGGCAACGCCGACACCAACACCAACACCGACAGTAACCCCAACACCTGGGACGGGTTCAAATTTGGCTTTGAACAAAAGTATAACTGCGTCGTCCTCAGTCTTTACCTTTGTGCAGACGAATGCGAATGACGGTGATGTAACTACTTATTGGGAGGGGGCAGGGGGAAGTTATCCGAACACATTAACTGTTAATTTGGGCAGCAATGCTGATGTTACATCGGTTGTTCTCAAGCTGAATCCTGCATCGGCGTGGTCCACACGTACTCAGACCATTCAAGTGCTTGGGCATAATCAGAACACAACGGCTTTTACGAGTCTTGTACCAGCGACCGTGTATACCTTTAATCCGGCAACCGGTAATACAGTGACGATTCCGGTCACGGCTACAGCTAGTGAATTGCAGCTAAAGATCACTACCAACTCTGGTTCAAGTGCTGGACAAATTGCTGAATTTCAGGTGATTGGTACACCATCTGCGAATCCGGATTTGACGGTGACTGCTCTTACATGGACTCCAACCTCTCCAATTGAGACGGATGCCATTACACTTAATGCAACAGTTAAGAATATAGGATCTCTAGCATCTGCTGCAACTAATGTGAATTTTTATTTGGGCACTACCCTTGTGGGTACTAGTCCAGTAGGTGCTCTAGCTGCTGGCGCATCAACGAGCGTATCTCTTAACCTGGGCGCAAAAGATGCAGCAACCTACTCATTAAGTGCAAAGGTCGATGAGAATAATACAGTGATTGAATCAAATGAGGGGAATAATAGTTTTACTAGTCCGGCTTCCCTCATTATTGCTCCAGTGTCCAGTTCTGATCTGGTTGCTTCCTCCGTCAGTTGGACACCTGGCAATCCAGCAGGCGGCAACACTGTAAGCTTCTCAGTGGCCATTAAGAATCAAGGTACAGCAGCTTCCGTGAGTGGTGCGCATAACATAACTCTGACGGTTTTAGATGCTACTACGAATGCGGTGGTTAAGACTCTAACGAGTTCCTATAACGGCGTGATCGCAAGTGGGGTAACCACAGCGCCTGTAGCTCTTGGTAATTGGACTGCAGGAAATGGCAAATATACTGTGAAGAGTGAAATAGCAGTAGATGCTAATGAGCTGCCTGTAAAACGGGCTAATAATATTCAGACGCAGTCACTGTTCATCGGTCGAGGTGCGAACATGCCTTACGACATGTATGAGGCTGAGGATGGAGTTATTGGCGGTGGGGCCGTGAAGCTTTCAGCCAACCGGACCATCGGCGATCCTGCAGGTGAGGCTTCAGGCAGAAGAGCAGTCACTCTGAACACCACAGGTAGCTATGTTGAATTCACGACAAAAGCCAGCACGAACACTCTGGTTACTCGTTTCTCGATTCCAGATTCAGCGAGTGGTGACGGTACAAATGCTACGCTTAACATCTATGTTAATGGTGTTTTTAGCAAAGCTATTAACTTAACCTCTAAATATGCATGGTTGTACGGTTCTGAGACAAGTCCTGGAAATTCGCCAAGCGCAGGTTCTCCGCGGCATATTTATGATGAAGCTAACATTATGTTTGATAGTACCATTCCGGCAGGAAGTACGATCCGATTACAAAAGGATACCGCTAACACTTCTCAATACGCCATCGACTTCATCAGTCTTGAGCAGGTTTCACCGATTGCTAATCCAGATCCGGCTAAATACACTGTTCCTGCAGGCTTTACGCATCAGGATGTTCAAAATGCGCTTGATAAAGTGCGGATGGACACCACAGGAAATCTCGTAGGTGTATATTTGCCACCAGGAAACTATCAGACCTCTAACAAGTTTCAGGTCTACGGCAAGGCAGTGAAGGTTATCGGTGCGGGTCCTTGGTATACAAGGTTCATTGCTCCAACTAACCAAGAGAATACTGATGTCGGATTCCGAGCCAGTGATACTGCAAATGGATCTACCTTTGCGAATTTCGCTTATTTCGGAAACTATACTTCTCGTATCGACGGTCCTGGTAAAGTATTTGATTTCTCCAATGTGGCGAACATTACGATCGACAACATCTGGACTGAACATCAGGTATGTATGTACTGGGGAGCCAATACCGATAACATGGTGATTAAAAACTCTCGTATCCGTAACACCTTCGCTGACGGCATCAATATGACAAATGGAAGCACGAATAACCTCGTGTCTAATATTGAAGCACGGGCAACAGGTGATGATAGCTTTGCATTGTTCTCGGCGATTGATTCCGGTGGTGCAGATATGAAGGATAACATTTATGAGAACCTCACTTCAATCTTGACTTGGCGTGCTGCTGGTGTAGCTGTCTATGGTGGATACGCAAATACCTTCCGTAATATTTATATTGCGGATACACTTTGCTACTCCGGGATTACAATCAGCTCTTTAGACTTTGGATATCCCATGAATGGCTTCGGAGCTTCACCGACTACGAATTTTGAGAATATTTCTATTGTTCGTGCAGGTGGGCATTTCTGGGGCGCGCAGACTTTCCCGGCGATCTGGGTATTCTCGGCCTCCAAGGTCTTCCAAGGTATCCGAGTCAATGATGTGGATATCATTGATCCGACCTATCATGGCATCATGTTCCAGACCAACTATGTAGGCTCCACTCCACAATTCCCAGTTACAGATACCATCTTTAATAATGTTACAATTACCGGTGCGCAGAAGAGCGGCGATGCTTTTGATAGCAAATCTGGAGTGGGTATCTGGGTGAATGAAGCTGCTGAGGCTGGTCAAGGTCCAGCCAGAGGATCAGCAACCTTCAACAATCTGAAGATTACGAACACGGTAACAAATATTAAGAATAATACATCTACTTTTACCATTAACGTAAATCCGTAAATTGTAGATCAGTAGTCAGTTATAATGAAGCCGCCTACCCATAAATTTGGGAGGCGGCTTTTTAACTTAGGGAGCTTGCAAGCTCCAGAATCGACAGGAGGTGCCACTCAAGTTACAATGAATGGTATGTAAAGTAATGAAGGAGGCGCTATATATGACACCACTAGTTGTTAACAATATAACTGAGCTGATTGGGAATACACCGGTTGTGCGACTAAATCGGTTGACCACCCCCCAAGATGCAGAACTATATGTGAAGCTGGAACGCTTCAATCCCAGTGGCAGTGTAAAGGATAGAGCAGCTTATAATCTGATCCTGCAAGCAGAACTAGCCGGGCTGCTGAAGCCCGGAGGGACCATTATAGAGCCGACAAGTGGAAATACAGGCATTGGATTGGCTATGAATGCCGCTGCAAAAGGCTATAAAGCGATTCTTGTCATGCCTGACAATATGACGAAGGAACGAATCAATATTCTAAAGGCTTATGGCGCTGAAGTTGTGCTGACTCCTGCAGCGGAGCGGATGCCGGGAGCCATTGCAAAAGCAATTGCGCTAGGGAAAGAAGTGGAAAACAGCTTTATTCCACAGCAATTTGAGAACAAAGCGAACCCTGACATTCACCGCACTACGACAGCTCTTGAAATTATGGAGCAAATGGAAGGGAAGCTGGACGTGTTCGTTGCTTCTTCGGGAACAGGTGGTACGATAACTGGAACTGGGGAAGTGTTGCGTGAGCAGCTTCCAGATATTCGTATTCTAGTTGTTGAGCCGCAGGGCTCACCAGTGTTATCTGGTGGAAAGCCTGGACCGCATAAGCTGGTTGGAACCAGTCCGGGCTTTATACCCGCCATTCTGAATACAATGGTCTACGATGAAATTGTTCAAGTTTCGGATGAAGATGCACTGAATACCGTGAGAATGCTGGCAGCACAGGAAGGGATTCTGCTTGGCCCATCAGGTGGAGCCGCAGTATGGACAGCATTGCAGGAAGCGCGGCGGCTCGGGGCCGGCAAGCGAGTGCTATGTATTGCACCTGATGCGGGGGAACGTTACCTGAGCATGGGAATATTCTAACTTCGTTTGGAGGAAAAAGAGTGAATAAGCTTATGGTAAGTTTCTTTATTGTTCTTATGATGGTGGGTTGTTCCAACAACAACTCTTTGACCAGTGATGGCGATCATGTTGAGTCTACACCGGAAAAAAGTGCGGAAACTGCACTGCCTTCACCAACGCTTCCTCCAAGCGCAGAGCCATTACCAACTCCAAGCAAGCAGAAGACTGAAGCATATCTAGATACTGAGAAGCTGAAGACGAATTTTGGCTTTGCGGATGCAGAGGGGCGGAATATTCTAGTCACCGGGCATGAAAAAGGGCTGGATCAGGAGATGGCACAATTAAATGAGGCTATTGGTGATCAGGGGAATGTGTTAAAGATTAAATTTAATAAATGGCAGGATGGAACAGAGAACAGTAATGGCCGGGAGATGGCACATAATTTTGTGAATCTGGCGGGTTATCTTTTTACGGTGGAAGAAGCAAGTGCGACCCCGGATGAAACCTACTATTTGACGGATCAAACAGACTTTAAGGTTGATGCGCTTTTGTCTATTGAATCCTTAGAGGGTCAAGAAGCTTTATCTACTGTGGGGGAAAGTGTCCGACAGCGTATTGTAGATACGAAAAAACGTGAAATTCAGAAAATATGGAAGCTGGCAGACCTATCTACAGATCGACAGCTGTATCTCGTTCAATTCGTAAGGCTGGATCAGGATATGTTATTTAGTCTCGTTTGGAAAGAAAAAGATGAGTTTACCTTCATGGACTATCCAGCGGTGATTCAAGGAGATGAATATTCGGTCTGGCGGGTGGATGATGGCGGAGAGGTTATGCCTGAAATGTTCTCCATCCTTTTTGCTGCTGAAACCTCAGAGGGCCCACTACTGGGGCTGAATTGGTGGGGCTCAGAGGGAGTAAATACGTTTTTTCTGAAAAAAGACGGAGATTCGTTTAAAGAAATGGATATCCAATATGGACGTTATACTTCACCACTTTAGGTAGGATTTCGCAGTAAAAGTAGAAATGATTGGGTGCATCGTGAGATGTATCTTTTTTTTGCTACAATATAAGAAAGCTTGCTTATGATATTATAAATGTCGGCAATCTCCTTTTAAAATACTTAAATTTGTAACATTAATGGGTCTATATAGCCCGATCGAGTCATGTAGCTTAGATGAGACGGTGATATTGTTAAGCATAAGATGTGCAGGAGGGGACGGCAACGTATAAACAAATAAAGTATATGATCCTGTTATTGCCAACGCTAATGGTGGGGATCTGGGAGATTGTGCGTCACCAGTTTCTAATGCCTTATATTTCTATGGATTTGGGGAACTATTTGACGCCAGTCCTGGTGTTTTTAGTCAGTCTTGTGTTGCTCGTCCCTTTGTTCTCTCTTATGGAGCGGAATCAGCGGGAGCTGGAGCAGGAACGTGCGCTTAAAGATGCAATGAAGGCTCGGGAAGGACTTGCCAAAGAACTGCATGATGGAATGGCGCAATCTTTATTTCTCTTATCTGTCAAAATCGACCGGCTAGAAGCAAGCCGCAAGAATGGTGAGGTCAGTGAGGAAAATGTGGATCAGATCAAAAAGACGGTCCACGAGGTGAACCGTTATGTGCGGCAGGCCATTGCCAATCTGAAGATTCCGGTTTCAGAGCAGAGTTCTTTTTCATTGGAACAGTCGGTAAAAGATCAGCTAGCCCAGATGGCGAACGAGATTATGATCGAAGCCTCTCTTGAATGGAGCCTGCAAGATGATGCGCTCTCCCCTTCGGAAAAATCTGAATTGTTATCCTGTATTCGCGAAGCGATCATTAATGTTCGTAAGCATACACGAGCTGGGCTGGTTTCAATTACTGGCGCTGGCGATGAGAAGAACTGGAGGGTAGTTGTTACAGACAATGGAGAAGGATTTCGGCATGATCCATTTGAAGTGAGTGGCAGCTACGGACTTCAGATCATGAAGGAACGTGTCGAGGGGATGGGCTGGAAGCTTAGGCTGACTTCTGGTGACACAGGCACCCAGGTTGAAATTACGAAAGGGGAAGTCAGTCCATGATCCGATACCGGGTTTTAGTTGTAGATGACCATGCGCATGCACGTGAGGCGATGTGCGAGATTTTGTCCATGGATGATAGTTTTGAGGTCATTGGAGTAGTGGAGAGTGGTGCTGAAGCGATCGCTTTCACAGCCCAGTGGATGCCTGATCTCATCCTAATCGATATTCAGATGCCAGAAATGGACGGGCTGGAGACGACTCGCCGGATCAAGCAGGAATATCCTTATGTCAAAATCGTTATCGTTACCGTATCGGACGAAATTTCCCACCTCCTCGAAGCGCTAAAGCAAGGAGCACAGGGGTATTTGCTAAAGAATCTGGCACCTTCCACCTGGGTTCAATATTTGCAGGCCATTGTTAATGAAGAAGCACCGCTTAGTCGGGAGCTGGCTTTTCAAATCTTGAAGGAGTTCACTGTACCCTCTGTAACGGATGAAGGGGAGTCGTTGACGGCTAGAGAGAAAGAAATTTTAAGCTGTGTATCTTCTGGATCAAAAAACAAGGAGATTGCAGTGAGCTTGGGGATTTCGGAGCATACCGTAAAAAACCATTTGAAGAACATCCTCCAAAAGCTGCAACTCCAAAACCGAACGCAGCTGACGCGTTATGCCTTGGAGCAAGGGCTTGCTTCGCGTAAACGAGATTTTTCGAAAGATGTATAGCAGGAAGTTAAGAACGAAGATATATAATTATTGATGAGAAGAGGCTAACTATGAACAGATTATCTCGCAAAATAATGACGTTATTAGCACCAGCTGCAGCAACACTGTTATTGTTCGCAGCAGTGGCTAGCGCGCACGTAACCGTGGCACCAGCACAATCTAGCACGGGGGCATGGGAGACTTATACATTAAAGGTTCCTTCGGAAAAAGACCTGGCAACTGTACAAGTTGATCTACGAGTTCCAGCAGGTGCCGAGTTTAAACAATATGAGGCTACACCCGGATGGGATGTTACCATTGAGGGGAATAAGATTAGCTGGATAGCTAATGGTGAGGGCATTCAGAAGGGGCAATTCCAACGCTTCTACTTTACGGCCAAGAACCCTGATGCCGCTGGCGACATTGCATGGGATGCTTATCAACACTACGCCGATGGAAGCTTGGTGCAATGGTCCGGTGAGGCTGGAACTGAGAATCCGCATTCGATTACTACAATTGTACAAGTTTCCGGTGGGGATGAACATTCTCACGGTTCCAATGTCAAGAGCGATTCCATGAGCATGGAAGAGCATAATGCTATTATGAAAGATGAGGAAAAATCAAACAGTGTCAATCCAATGGTCTACATCGCAGTCGGGATATCTTTACTTGCCTTTTTAATAGCGGCTATAAGTATATTGCGCGGGCGGAAAGAGTAAGCGGAGATCGTAGGATTCCATGATCTGAGTTGGATACTTTGATAAGAAAAAAGTTTGAATTTAAAACTGTGAACAGTCTCGAGTGAAGTTTGAGACTGTTCACGGTTTTTTTGTGGAGATTTGGCAATATGATCTTTAGGATATGAAAGAAGCCCAAGCCGATAAACGACGGGAGCTTCTTTTATGTTTTTTTGTTGTGAATTACTTTTACTTGTCTACAGCCGTTTCCGCTTATAGAAGGTCACAAAGACTGCAGTCAGCAGTAAGAGAAGTATCGCGACCCCAGTAGTGGTGGCTTCACTCGTGCTGCCTTTTTGCTGCACAGCGCCAGCACCGCCGCCAAAGTTACCACCCATACCACCGGGCATACCGCCACCCATGCCACCGCCGCCAGGTCCGCCGGTGAATCCACCTTGAGCGGCTTGCCCATCGGTGTTGGTTTGACCACCTTGCCCGCCAGCTGCTGCTTGCGTGTTACTGCCAGGACCCGCGCCGGCATCAGGGATAACCGGTCCGCCCATGGCACCGGGCTCACCGCCTGCGCCGCCCTGAGGAGCCTGCCCATCCGTGGCAGCTTGCCCGCTTTCGGCGTTCGGTGCAGCACCACCCGCGCTCTGATCCGCTCCCGCGCCAGTCTGCCTGTTACCCGCGCCGTTCGCGCCTTGTCCAGCACCAGAAGCACCAGCACCAGCGCCATTCCTAGCGCCACCACCCATACCGCTTCCCGATCCGTCACCGGAGGAAGGGATGGTTCCATCGAGCTGTTGCTGGATATTTTTAGCCATGTTCGACATGAAGGTCTTAACAGACTTAATCCCTTCTTCATATTGCTCGAAGGTGTAGAAAGCAGAAGGATCTGCTTTGACATAGCTGGAAATCATCATGTCCAGCTGATCCATTCTAGTTTGGAACGTATCATCTGCTAGATAGCCATTAAGCATTTCGCTGACGATCTCGTGATATTTCGCTTTGTATTCGTCGTTAGCAAGTAGCTTCGCAATCAGAGGACGTTCAGCCAGCTCGCCTTGTGTAGGCTCGTCAATCAGTACGTCTGCGCTGCCCATGCCGCCAAAAGCCATATTATAATCCCACGGCAGGATCGAGAAGATGCCTTCGTCTTCATATAAGTAATAATTTTGTTTATTACCACCTAAATAACTGTCCATATTTGCCGTGACCGCATTTAGAGCGATATACTTCAGCGATTCCTCTACGTCGATGTATTTTTCATAATCGGTGCCGTTATTAAGCTCATTCAGCATATCGATCAGAATATCATCGTTAGATTTATCCGACTTCATTACTAATCCGGTATAGAGGGAAGGGTCGTCACCAAGCCAAGTTAAGTCACTGCCCTGACCAGTCATTTCCCCTTTATAAAGTGCGCCGTAAGAGTTCCCGAAATTGCGTTCCAAATATGCGTCGCCGATCTGTTCCACCGCGAGATAGAAGCCCTTCAGTTCATCGTTGACGTATACATTAACAAAGGAATATTTCGGCGTCGGGAGTCCGACACTCTCAGCGAGCTCATAGGTCAGAAATTCACGCATATAAGAAGCATCGCTGTAATTGTTATTCAGGTTGATCTTAGTGATGCCGAATAAGTTCTGGTTCACATATTCATCAAAAGAAATTTTAAAGCTGTACCGATCAGAGTCTGTCATCTGTACTACACTTCTGAGACTAAGATTTCCTTTGGTCCGCACGGCAACGTTATCGAATTTAACGCCGTTGTACTCAACCGATGCGGTTTTATATTCTTCCGCGCTGGCATTATCCAGCATATCCTGAAAATCATCCGGGTCCAAAGTAATTTTGACATCGACGACCTTATCTTTTGGAAAGACCTGCTCGTCTAGATTTTTCTCGTCGCTCGAGACTACCTTATCCTTAGAATCTGTTGCAGTTTCGTTTGTTGCCGATGGACTTGCGTTCTGGCACCCAGCTACAGCGATGACCAGCAGCAGGCAACAAAGACTCAGCAGGATAGATTTACCTCTTGCTTTCATCTGGGGCACCGCCTTTCATCTTATTGTGTTTAGGATACATAGTCGCCGCTATAGCTAATCAGAAGTGCATTTTTTACACCTTTAAGGTCGGAAACTGTGTTGACAAAGCCACCTACTTTATCATCCAGACGAAGCTCCAGTGTTAATTCGATATTGCTTGCAGACACTGTTTTTTGCTTCACGTTGTAGCGTTTCACGGATTTGGTGATATGGTTGTGGACTTCACGTTCACTCTCATCGCTATCACAGTTAATGACCAGCAAATATGGTGTTTCGATAGAAGAATGCTTGATGAAGAGGAACAGAATTAGACCAATGATGATTGAACCAACAATTGCCAAAGTGAAGAAGCCAGCGCCAGTAACAATCCCTGCAACTGCTGCCCAGAATAAGAAGATCAGATCTGTTGGATCTTTGATCGGCGTTCTGAAACGAACGATGGACAATGCGCCGACCATACCGAGGGAAAGCACAAGGTTAGAGTTTATGGCAATAATAACAGTGGCTGTAATCATGGTCATGCCCATTAGGGAAACGTTAAAGCTTTTAGAATATAACACTCCGCTAAATACACGTTTGTAGAGCAGATAAATAAAGTAGCCAATTAAAAAAGCCACACCTAACGTGATGAGCATTTTCGAGATGCTTATATCGGAGACAAAGTTGTCAATCACCGAGTTTTTAATGATATCTGAAAAAGTATTTGTGGTTGTATCTGTTGTTGCGGTTGCTGCCATTGTTGCTAGTGATGCATTCATAATCAATAATCCTCCCAAGTGTTGGTTTTTATAAATTTGCGGCAGATCACATATTTTGAAGCGGACTGTCTGTTCAGCCCCTCTAACTGCAGTGCAATTTTAATGTATTCCGGAATGTACTCATCGAATTTCACTTCAAAAATAATGAAGTTCTCATCAATCGCCCGAATCGGATGCAAATCCTTATCAAAAATATCCGTCGAATGCAGACCGGTACGTAATTCTTTATCGAACGTGATCCGCACGTTGCCGTTGTGGCAAACGTAGGGCTCGCGAACATAATCCACGATGACCTTCGGCCGAAGAAGGTTATGGCGCATCTGATTGTATAATTCCATGAACAGTGGACTGCCCGGGACATTCAGGACCTCATAGTTACCTGCCATGATCTCGTCGTACATTTGACGGGTCAGCGGCTCTTTAATTTTGGCGATATAATCGTCCATTTTGATTTTTTTCTCAAAGTGAATGATGTTGTCTTGAATGTTGTAGATACGAATACGATATTTGGCGCGTTCTCTGAGACCTCCGAGTTTGTCGGCAAGCGCCGAGTTGTTGATGTCGTCAAAATACAAACTGCGGATATGATATTCACCACTCTCATTGGCATGCTGGTCTGTATCAATCAAACTCTGTAAACGCTGGCGCAATACAAGGTATTGATGATAGTTAATGAAGAATTTTAGCTCATGCCGGAATTGAAGCTTGTTACTCATTTTCCCACCTCGTTTCTATCTCTATCTCTGTCGTTGGCTAACCTTCTTGCACAACTAATTCTAGGAGACAGACCTTATGCTTAACTTAAAATAGACTGAATGTTAGCTGAATGTTTTACACTGCGTTAACAAAAGTATAGATCTATAGATTTGACTTCTGACTTTCTGGAAGGCTATCTTAGTTAGAAGAGTAGAGAGAAAAATGAAGGAGGAGCCGTGATGAAAGACTATAAATTCGCCATCATCCTAGGGATTGTAGTAATTGTTCTGATCTTGGTGGCTGTTGGGATGGAGTGGTCCAAATCCGGGAGCTCCAAGAAATCATCAGTCCCGTATGATCTTGTTACCACCTTTAAGGGAGATGTGGGAACGAGTCGTGCGTTTACTTGGTATACTAGCGATTCCAATGCCGTAGGAGTTCTGGAGTTAGTAAAGGGACAGATGTTCTCTTTTGTAGAATCGGATGTACTAAGGGTAGAAGCAAATAGTAGCGCCATAAAAACGGACCATGGTCCCAGTGGTGTTCACAAAGCGGAGGTTACAGGACTTGAACCTGGGACGTTATATTCTTACAGAGTGGGCAGTGGGCTTGAGGGAGGATGGAGTTCAGTTGCGGAATTTACCACGGAAGAGGTTGGACTAGATAGTGTTACGTTTATCAACGTCGCGGATTCTCAAGGAGAGAGGGCGGATGATTTTAAACTGTGGGGGAAGACATTGAGCAAGGCCTTTCAGACCTTTCCAGAGGCCAAGTTTATTGTGCATAATGGTGACCTAACGGAGGACCCGGAGGATTCGGCGGGCTGGGATCAATTTTTTGGTAACGTGCAAGACTTGCTTTCGGGGATACCCTTAATGCCTGTTACGGGAAATCATGATCAGGTTGATGACGATGCGACGGACTTTACTTCTCATTTCAACCTGCCAGATAACGGGGCAAAAGGTTCTATTGCGGGCACCTCGTATTCCTTCGATTACGGTCCTGTACATGTGTCTGTATTGAATACGGAGAGCAATTTGAAAAAACAAGCGGAGTGGCTGAAGCAAGATTTGAAGAGCACGAATAAGGAATGGAAGATTGTTGCGATGCACCGTCCGGCATACGGGGGCAATTCATATAAGAAGGTTGAAGATTGGACGGATATTTTTGATGCATATGAGGTCGATCTGGTGCTGCAGGGTCATAATCATGAGTACTCCAGATCCTACCCTTTGCGGGCTGGAAAAATCGTTCCTGAAGGTGAGAATCCGGTAGGTGCTAAAAAAGGTACGGTATATGTGGTGACCAATGCTTCCGGAGGGAAATTTAACGAGAAAAAAGAGGATCAGTTCTATCATGCGGTGCATTTTCAAAACTACAAGCAAATGTTCGCAGGGATTAGTGTTACCAAGGATAGTTTGACTTATCAGGCTTATGATGTGGATGGTAAGATGCTGGATGAATTTGTGCTTACGCATTAACCAGTAGTAGCTTTCTTCACCGTTAGGGTGGAGAGGGCTTTTTTGGGATTCTTCTGGATTTTTGATTTGACACTCCTCTTAGGGGAGGCATTAAGCTACTATCATTTTCCTTCTATTTCTCGCTTAACCGCTTATCGTCCTTATAGGGGCGCCAGAGGCATTTAGCTTGTGAAATGTAATCTAAGGTGTGAAAATGGTACGATTTTTAGAGACAAACTTCATGAAAATACAACCATTTTCTCTCGATAATGAAAAACATTACCATTATAATGAAAGCGTTATCAGAAAAATTTAAATTAGTCGAGTTTAAGGGGGGGAGGGAAAAAGCAGGGATACAGAGTAGGAGGAAAACAAAAGCAAACCAATAAAATTGTAGGAGGCGTAAAACGTGATTCGTAATCGTATCCGAAAAACTGGATTGTTAATCCTGCTTGGCGCGATGATAGGCTCTTTATTCTCTGCATTCCCAGCTACTACTCATGCGGCCGCAAGTGAACCTTACAATTGGAAGAGTGTTGTAACGGGAGCAGGCGGTGGTTTTGTACCCGGAATTATTTTTAATCAGTCCGAACCCAATTTAATTTATGCCAGAACAGATATTGGTGGTGCGTATCGATGGAATCAGGCTACCTCTAGTTGGACTTCGATTAGTGACTCCGTAGGCTGGGTCGATTGGAATAAGAATGGTGTAGATGCCCTTGCTACAGATCCTATTGATCCGAACAAAGTCTATATGGCAACAGGTACTTATACTAACTCCTGGGATAATAACGGTCAGATCATGCGCTCTAGTGACCGGGGAAATACCTGGCAAACCACTCCGCTGCCTTTTAAGGTAGGTGGCAATATGCCGGGCCGCTCTGCGGGTGAACGCCTCGTCATTGACCCGAATAAGAATAATATTTTATTCTTCGGAGCCAGAAGTGGCAATGGGCTCTGGAAAAGTACGGACTCCGGTGTTACTTGGTCGAAGGTAACCTCCTTTACGAATGTAGGAACATATATTCAGAATCCGACACTGGATTATGGAAATGATCTCGTTGGCTTATCCTGGATTACGTTTGATAAAAGCACAGGAACGCTTGGCAATGCGACTCAAACGATATATGTAGGGGTTGCTGACACAGCAAGCAGCGTTTATCGCAGTACAGATGGAGGCGTGACTTGGACAGCTCTGGCAGGACAACCTACAGGCTACTTGCCACATCATGGCGTGCTTTCATCTACAGGCGATCTGTATATTACTTATAGCAATGGTGTAGGTCCTTATGACGGAAGTAAAGGTGAGGTTTGGAAATACAATAAAACAAGCGGTGCTTGGACGAATATCAGTCCTTCAACCGGAACGGATAATTGGTATGGCTTCGGTGGTTTAGCTGTGGATGCTCAGAATCCTAACACAGTTATGGTATCCAGTTTAAACGCTTGGTGGCCTGATGAAGTGATTTTCCGCAGTACTAACGGTGGTGCAACATGGAGCCGAATTTGGGACTGGGGCAATTATCCAGAACGAACTTATAAGTTCAGTATGGATATCACAGCAGCACCTTGGCTCGATCATGGAACGACTTCGACCTCGCTTGATCCTTCACCGAAGCTCGGCTGGATGATGGGCGATCTGGAGATTGACCCTTTCAACTCTAACCGGATGATGTATGGTACGGGGGCTACCATTTATGGCTCGAACAATTTGACCTCATGGGATACCGGAGGCAAGGTGAATATCTCGGTTATGGCCAAGGGTGTGGAGGAAACGGCTGTGCTCGGATTGATAAGCCCGCCAACGGGAACCTCCCATTTGATCACTGCACTTGGTGACGTTTCTGGTTTCCGTCATGAGGATTTGTCGGTGGCTCCAACTAAATTCCAGACCAGTCCTTCATGGGCAACAACAATGAGTATCGATTATGCAGAGTTGAGTCCATCTTATATGGTACGGGTTGGCAGCGCAGATAAAGAGAAGACACCAAGTATGAAATCCATTGGTATCTCTAACGATGGTGGAGTGAACTGGTACATGCCAAATTCTGAACCGTCAAATGGCACCAAAACAACAGTGGGGCATGGACAAGTAGCTGTGTCTGCAAGTGGGAACTCTATTTTGTGGAGTACCTCGGATATTGGTGTGTACTACTCCAAAACAACAGGTAACTCATGGACAGCAAGCGCCGGATTACCTGCAGGAGCAAAAGTAGCATCTGACCGAGTGAATGCTAACAAATTTTATGGATTTTTTGCTGGGGTCTTCTATGTTAGTGTGGATGGCGGAGCTACATTTACTGCCACTTCAGCTTCAGGTTTCCCAACCAATAATGTAGCTGGATTACAGCCGAATGAAGCTCAGATCAGCATGAAGGCAGTACCAGGTATTGAAGGTGACATCTGGTTTGCAGGAGGAAATACGACTGAGAATAAGTATGGTTTGTGGCACTCCACGAACTCTGGTGCGAGCTTCACCAAGTTAACCAACGTACAAGAAGCTGATCTCATTGGTTATGGAAAGGCTGCGCCGGGTCAAACTTACATGGCACTGTATACGGTAGCGAAGATTGATGGCGTGCGGGGTGTCTTCCGTTCCGATGATGTTGGCGCAACTTGGGTTCGTATTAATGACGATGCCCACCAATACGCCAAGATTAATATGGCGATTACTGGTGACCCAAGAATTTACGGACGTGTATATCTCGGAACGAATGGCCGGGGCACATTGTATGCTGATCCTGTCAATCTACCAGCTACAGGCTCAACCATTACTCCAACAACCGCAAGCTTTGATAAGAAAACAGCGAATCAGGCCGACGTTGGAGTAACTATGACGTTGAATGGAAATACGCTGAGTACAATCAAGAACGGAACGGCAACATTGGTTGCAGGGACAGATTACACGGTTAGCGGATCAACCGTCACCCTTAAGAAGGCGTATCTAGCGACGCAAGCGGTAGGAACGACCACGCTGACATTCAGCTTTAGCGCAGGAGCGACGCAATCCTTAGCGGTTGCGGTGACGGATACGACAACACCAGTATCCAATTCAACGATTACTCCAACAACTGCAAGCTTTGATAAGAAAACAGCGAATCAGGCCGACGTTGCAGTAACCATGACGTTGAACGGAAACACGCTCAGTACGATCAAGAACGGAACGGCGACATTGGTTAGTGGTACAGATTACACGGTCAGTGGATCTACTGTGATCATTAAAAAGGCGTATCTAGCGACGCAAGCGGTAGGAACGACCACGCTGACATTCAGCTTTAGCGCAGGAGCGACGCAATCCTTAGCGGTTGCGGTGACTGATACGACAACACCAGTATCCAACTCCACGATAACCCCAACAACCACAAGCTTTGATAAGAAAACAGCAAATCAAGCAGATGTAGCAGTAACGCTGACACTGAATGGAAATACGCTTAGCACGATCAAAAACGGAACAGCCACACTCGTAGCAAACACAGATTATACAGTGAGTGGTTCTACAGTAACGATCAAGAAAGAGTATCTGGCAACCCAAACGGTGGGAAGCACTACGCTGAACTTTGAGTTTAGTGCAGGAACCACACAATCCTTGGTTGTTACGATTGCGGATACGACAGTAGCTCAACCTGCAGCATTGAAAGTACAGATGTATAACGGAACATTGTCTGCTTCCGGAAATACGTTGAATCCAAAGTTTAAGCTGGTGAACACGAGCACAAGTGCAGTTACACTCTCCGATGTGAAATTGAGATACTATTACACTATTGATGGTGAGAAGGCACAAAGCTTCTTCTGCGACTGGTCACAGGTTGGAAGCGCGAATGTAACAGGAACATTTGTAAAATTGCCAACAGCTAAAGCAAACGCGGATTATTATCTAGAGGTTGGTTTCTCAAGTGCAGCAGGTTCACTTGCGGCGGGTGAGAGTATCGACATTCAGGTGCGGGTGGCTAAAGAGGACTGGACGAATTACACTCAAACTGGAGACTATTCCTTTAATGCGGTAGATACCAACTATGTGGACTGGAGTAAAGCACCAGCATACGTGTCAGGTAATTTGATTTGGGGTAGTGAACCTAACTAAAGACATCACCAATATTTATGCAATAGAGGCTGTCCTAGAAGTAGAGAATTCTACTTTTGGGGCAGCTTCTATTTTTATAAAATAGACCAAACGATGATCGGGGGGTTCTTTATTTTCCAGCAAATCAGCTAAATTATAGGGAGGTTTTCCATAATTATTATATCGGCGCTTCATTTGATATGCCATTTGTTTGGTTGTTACAACGTTTGTCCACTATCTACCGTAATGATCTGTCCGGTCATTGCTTCCTGTTCGAGTGTTGCGCAGACGAATTGAGCGATATCCTCAGTGGATGATATACGCTGGAGCAGCAGATTAGGTGCTAATTTATGCATCTGTTCTTCTCGACCAGACCACCATCTAGTAGCAACAGCTCCCGGTGCGACACAGTTCACTCTAATAGTTGGAGCTAGTGCATGGGCTAGAGATTTCGTGAGGCCATGAACAGCAGCTTTGGAGACCGCATAAGGAAGGGAAGAGCCTAAGCCAGTTTGTCCGGCGATGCTGCCGAGATTGACGATGGTGCCTGAACCGCTTAGGTTCATATATGGTGCAACTGCTCTGGCGCAGAAAAACATTCCTTTCACATTTACATCATAGAGTTCATCCCAGACTTCCTCCGTTGCTTTTTCCAGATCCCCCAGCGCAATATGTTTAGTAATACTGGCGTTATTCACCAGCAGATCTACCGTCCCAAAATGCTGAATAATCGAATGGACCATACTTCGCACTTCCTGATCCGTAGAAACATCGGCTTGTACTGCTATCGCTTGCCCACCTTGATTTATAATCGTATTCACGGTTTCATAAGCTTCTGGCTCGGATCTAGAATAGTTCACTGCAACAAGGGCTCCGCGTCGGGCTAATTCCAGACTTACAGCTTTGCCAATTCCAGTACCTCCACCAGTTATTAAGGCTACTTTATTGTTAAGATCCATCCTTATTCACTCCTTTGGTTGGCGTATGGTGTTGATATAGAGTATTCTATAGTGATTATTGGATTTCGTATAATTGAATTAATTGAAGCTTTGGTTCAATTTATTTGAATTAAGTAGTGGAGGGCTCAGGAATGGATCTAAAAACAATAAAAACCTTTCAAACCATTGTGATTTCAGGAAGTTTTAACCGTGCAGCTGAGGAATTGAATTATGCCCAATCCACGGTCACGATGCAAATGCAGAGGCTTGAATCCGACTTAGGGTGTCAACTGCTTGAGCGGGGAAAACAAATCTGCTTAACAGAATCTGGTAGATTGTTTTATGAAGAGAGCTTACATATTGTTAAGGATATGGAGCGGTTACAGAGCCGTTTGGCCGATTTGAAGATAGGCGAGGCTGGCAACGTCCGCATAGGTGTAACGGATCCGACGGCGAGCTATCGTTTGCCGCAGCTGTTAAGTAGCTTTATGACGCAGTTTCCGAAAGTGAAAGTCTCCGTGGAGATCGCGGGAACCGCTGCACTCAGTGAACTGCTTTTGCGAGGCGAAATTGACATGGCTGTATGTTCAGTGCCAGAGCTGGGTAAGGAGCTTTATTTTGAACCCTTATTTACGGAGGAATTTGTGTTACTTATGCCAGAAGAGCATCCGCTAGCTTCCAAGGAGAATATCACGCCAGAGGATTTACAGGATCATCGGTTACTTATTACGGCAGCAAACTGTCCTTATCGCAAAAAATTAGAAAGTGTGCTACAGGAATCAGGTGGAGCACCGTTCGATACTATGGAGATTGGAAGCATGTCGGCTCTAAAATACTTTGTGGAAAGTGGCTTAGGCGTCGCTCTTGTCCCTGAGATAGTCTTGACTCCGGCCCCTTCAGGAACGGTAGTGCGAAAACTGGAGGGAAAGGTTATCGATATGACCTGCGGTATCCTATGTAAACTTTCGGATTATCCCTTGAGGCTGGCGAGCTCCAGATTGTATCATTTTTTAAAGCAGGAGCTATCCGCGACAAGGATATTTTGAATTTTAAACGAATTGTATGTATTAGGAAAAAAAGAGAGGGCGGTGCTTGATGTTTTTAAGGAGAAAATTCAGTTTCTGGTTTTCGATTATTAGTATCATCATCTGTCTGGGTGATTATTTGGGGATTGAGATCGCAAACATCATTCTTGTACGACTTAATCCAATTATAGATACGCTGATCTTCATGAAGCCCTTTGCAAACTGGATGGTTGATGTTAATAATACGGAATGGGCTGCAAGCAGTATATTAATCAGCGTCAAATTTCCCACGTATGTAATTCATTTTGGGACGTTCCTAATTTTAGGACTTCTTATAGATTATCTTATACATATATTTAAACAGAAGTGAAAAGCGAGCCTATTAGCCGAGATGAGGAAAGGTGAGATGAGATGAGCGGAGCAGAGGGAAAGCTTGAGTTGGAGAGGATTGTTTTTATAGGAAGGACCTTTGAGGAGTATTTGCAGATGTTCAAATTGAAAGAAGCGGATCTTGTAGGCAGGCGGATTTTGGATTGTCCTGCGGGTGCCTGCTCTTTTACAGCGATATCGAATCAGTTAGGGAGTGACGTGACTGCTGCGGATATCGCTTATTATTACTCTGCGGATGAGCTTGAAGATAAAGGTGTTCAAGATATTGAGCATGCTATGTCTGAACTGGAAAAGGTACAAGGTAACTTTGTGTGGGACTACTTTGAGTCTATAGCGGATCTTACACAAGCGAGGAATAGGGCTTTGAACGATAACATCAATGATCGGAGACAAACCCCGGAGCGATATGTTCCCGTGGTTTTACCTGATCTGCCGTTTAACGATGAGGCTTTTGATCTGACTTTGTCTGCGCATTTCCTATTTATGTATAGTGATCGGCTGGACTATCATTTTCATCTAAGGACTGTTAATGAACTTATGCGGGTGACTAGAGGAGAGCTTCGTATTTTCCCTTTAGTTGATCTGTCTTGCAAAAGATATGAGCATCTAGATCGCCTTATAGATGAGATCGTTCAACAAGGTTTCGCTGTGGAGGAGATGGAGGTTCCTTATGAATTTCAAAAAGGGGCAAATCAGATGCTGAGCATTAGAAGAATGAAGCCATAAGATGTTGTTTGTAAAATGAAACACGAGGGTGTCCCTAAGCTGTTTTCAGCGCTTTGGAGACATCCTCGTTTTTAAATATAATCCTATAAAAAATTACGCCACTTTCTCTTTACGTTCTGCTATATAACAAGCAATCCCCAGTACCAGACCGAGTCCTACCAAAACGGCACCGACCCATGGCAGCGAAGTAATCGCAAGATGAGAAATGACCCATCCGCCGATGAAGGCACCTGTTGCGTTTCCGAGATTACCTGCGGAATGACTGGTTGTAGAAGCGAGGGCAGGAGCGGCCTGAGCCAGACTCATGATCCGTATTTGTAGTCCTGGCATGACCGCAAAGGATACCAAACCCCAGAAGAATATTGTGATGACCGCAGCTACTGGACTATGCATGGTGAAGGAAAAGATCGTAAGAATGACACTAACCGCGAAATAAAGTCCCACGATAGAAGGCATCAGCTTCCAATCTGCAAGCTTCCCACCAACGATATTCCCGATGGTTACACCACAGCCGAAGAGAACTAGAATCCATGTCACACTATGCTCGGCAAAGCCGGTAACTTCCATTAGCAGTGGCGCTATATAAGTGAACACTGTGAACAAGCTGGCGTTACCAAGCGCACCGATCAGTAAGAATAGAAGCAGTTTAGGATTAGCTAGTGCAGAGATTTGCTGGATTACACTAGCAGGTTTGTCTTGTTTAATCTTTGGAATGAAAATAAGAATGCCGATTAGTGCAGCGACTCCCATGACTGCTATCGCAGCAAATGAGGCGCGCCAGCCCATGTTTTGCCCAATAAATGTTCCTAGAGGAACACCGACGATATTAGCGATCGTTAGACCAGCCATCATAATGGATACGGCTCCGGCCCGCTTATTGGGCTTGACCAGATTAGAAGCGATTACTGCACCAACGCCAAAGAAAGTCCCGTGTGTTAAAGCTGTGATGATACGAGCAACCATAAGAACGGCATAGTTTGGAGCAAATACAGAGATTCCGTTGCCTAGAATAAATAATACCATGAGCAGGCATAACAGTTTCTTTTGCGGAATTCGTTGTGTAAGGATGGTTAGAATTGGAGCACCGACGGCTACCCCAAGGGCATACATCGTGATCAGCTGGCCTGCTGTTGAAATACTAACCTGTAAATCCTTGGCGACATTTGGTAAAATACCCATGATGACAAATTCAGTCATTCCAATGGCAAAAGCGCCTACTGTAAGCGAAAGAATAGAGATGGGGAAAGGTTCTTTGCGTGTTTTTTCCACACGGGCGGGTTCCTTGTTGAGGTTTGGAATTGCGTTCATGGTGCCGATGTTCAACCTTTCTTCTGTCTGTAATGAAGCTCCACCCTTATTAAGATGATAGATCCGACAT
>NZ_CDRJTB010000075.1:0-31744 GCF_976954365.1 Paenibacillus sp. Marseille-Q9583 | reverse complement strand
GTTGTCCCTGAAAAAGAATAAAGGATAAAGGATAACATTAAATACAACATCAAAAAATTTTATTTATGAGCATAGAAAGTAACTTCTATAAAGAACAAAATCATCATAACCACATCCAGCGCCTCTTCTGTGATCAGGGCGTGGGAGTGACCAATCCATTCCAATCTCAAATTTTTCGTTCTTAGTTTTCCATCGGTCCTGAAGCATAGATTTCACAATTCTAGAAGCACCGTAATACCAAATGGCGATGAGGCACATTCAGAATTCGCCCTTACTGCTTTTCTGCACATTCATCCGTATATTTTTTTCCGCACCCATGACCAGAATCGGCTTTTGGCATGTGAAGCTAATACAAACACGGACTGGGCATCCTTACGTGGCCCCCTTGCACTCTTATTAATTTCCTATACCAGCACAAAAAACAAGCCAAGAGCCGAGCTCATGGCTGTTTCCTTTTGTAATAAATTATCTATTCCTGCACCTTCAATTTAAAGCATCCGCTAACATAATCCTGCTGAATATCCGGCAGTGCCAGTCCGACCTGCATTAGACGGTCGCCGCCATAGACCTCACCACTTGCCTCCAGAGTATAATTCAGCTCCGGATTCAAGCCATTCAGCTTCAAGCTGCGGCGTGGTGGATGCGGCACAGCCATTACCCGGAAATAATAAATGAGTGCTTCATGCTGATCGTCTGAGACGAACATCCATGCCGTCTCGTTACCCTCGAACGGGCTTTGCAGACGATACAGATTGCCCTGCTGAACAAGACTGCGGATCTGTTTATAGTTCTCAACCTGTTCCTTCACAAGCTCCTTCTCTTCGTCTGTAAACTTCGTAAGATCCAGCTCGTAACCAAAATTACCGGACATAGCTACATCTCCACGAAAGGACAGCGGGGTGATCCGTCCTACCTGATGATTCGGCACAGCGGACACATGCGCGCCTATGGAACTAACCGGATACACCAGACTTGTTCCGTACTGAATCTTAAGCCGTTCTACAGCATCAGTATCGTCACTGGTCCAGGTCTGCGGCATGTAATGCAGCATGCCTGGGTCGAAACGGCCACCACCACTACAGCAGCTCTCGAACAAAATATGTGGAAACTCTGAAGTTATTCGCTCCAATAGTTCATACAAACCTAGCACATAACGATGTGCAGTTTCCTCTTGGCGTTCAGGGGGTAACTCTGCAGAGCCAATCTCCGTTAAACAACGGTTCATATCCCATTTCACATAGCGAATCGGCACGGTAGTGAAAATTCGACTTAACGATTCATAGATGTACTGCCGTACATCTTCTCGCGTATAATCAAGCACCAGCTGCCAGCGGGCTTCGCTACGGCGACGCCCTGGCACATGCAGACACCAGTCGGGATGCTTCCGGTAGAGCTCACTGTCTGGCGAGATCATTTCCGGTTCGAACCAGAGTCCGAACTGCAAGCCTAGATGGTTCACGCGTTGGGCGACATCAGACAACCCGCCTGGAAGCTTGCGTAGATCCTCCACCCAGTCTCCGAGAGAGGAGTTGTCAGCGTCTCTTTTGCCAAACCAGCCATCATCCAGCACGAATAATTCGATCCCAAGCTTCGCTCCTTCGGCCGCAATGGACTCCAGTTTGTCCGCATTGAAGTTGAAATAGGTGGCTTCCCAGTTATTGACCAAGATCGGTCGTTCCTTATCTCTATATAATCCTCTGCACAAACGAGTCCGGTACAAGCGGTGATAGGTTCTCGACATTTCTCCGATCCCCTCAGATGAATACACCATAACTACCTCTGGGGTTTGGAAGTGTTCCCCAGGTTCCAGCAGCCAAGAGAAATCAAAAGCGTTCAGCCCCATCGTAAACCGTGTCATCCCAAAGGAATCGACCTCTGCCTCAGCTTCAAAGCCTCCACTATATACAAGACTGAAGCCGTAGGCCTCTCCATGATTCTCATCCGTTTCAGGTTTCACCAGCGCAGCAAATGGATTTAACTGGTGGCTGCTCATCCCTCTGCGGCTCCCAATGGTTGTACCACCTTGCACCAGACGTCTGCGCGTCAGATTACCTTCTCTTGACCAAGCTCCTGCCAAATAGATCATATCCATTTCGCCAGACGAGAAATCCACACTCGCACTCAATGCACGCTGTAATTGCAGTTGTGTTTCTCCATCATTTGCAAACTCGACCGAGCGGGTAATTACGTTGGAATGCTCATATATGGTATATCGTAAAATAACAGTTAGCTTGGCGTAATCATCCCTAAGCGTAAGCTCTAGCGTATGTGCTTCTTGGCCAGACTCTACATATACTGAAGGCAGCCCGGCAAGTGCTGGTTTTCCCTCCATTACGCGATACCCATTGTATTTCAATTCCGTGATACGAGTGCCGTCTTCAAGCCGAACCTGATAAGCAGGTGTTCTGAAATCTCCCGTGCCGTATTGTGGATATTCCTGCGGCAGTCGGTCAAGTCCCGTATTTCCTCCCAGATTCAATAGGTCGTCCAAATTGCTGTCGCCACGCAGCTTTTTGCCCCAATACACATGTGCCGGATAATCATTGACCAGCTGAAGAATATAACTCATCCCCGCACTTTGTAAATGGAATAATCCCTTATCTTCCTGAATTGAAATCCCCATGCGATAGTCCTTCTCTCCTTAAGATTTACAGTAATTCTTCGCTCACAAAATCAACCATCGATTGAACCTTCAATCCCTTAGGAGCGCCTGGAATCCAGTCCCTTCCATCGTTCCCGCGTTCCGAGAACGTTATCGTCTTGGGCTGCCCTGGGAGAAGATCAAAGTAATTGTCAGAGAATATTCCTTCATCTTCTGAGGTCAGGTATACGCCTCTAGCTAATACATCGCTTGTCATAGTGAAGCTTAGACCTCCGCTATCTGGAGTTTCCGTTATATTAATTACTGAACGCTGCAACCGAATTTCTTTTTCCGGGATAAAATAGTGCACCTTACGATCTATCATCTCGCCATTAGCCTGCAAGCTGATCTCAAGCAATACATCGTTCGATCCATGACCTTCTAACAATTCCGCCACTGGAGACGAGAATACGATAGCCGATGAATCGGCTCCCAGCTCAACGGGATGTGTCCACTCTTGCAGTACCGAACCGTTAAACTGATACAATTTAAACCCCAAATCAGCGGTGACTGCTGTTCTTAAATCAGATACAACATGAACATCTATCCGCTCGTGGTCGGTACCATCAATAGACAACAGAACATCTTGAAAGCTTGAGCGCACGGTATATTGCAATGCTTTCCAGCGTCCGTTGTAATCCATCCCCGCCCAAGAAGCGACTGGCCAGCAATCATTCATCTGCCAGTATAAAGTACCCATACAATAAGGTTTATTTCTTCTGTGACTTTCAATCGCGATTCGAATCGCTTCGGCCTGGAGGATTTGACTCATATACAGAAATGATTTAAAATCCTTCGGCTGCGGCAGATACATATCCATGTATTCCTTGATCAGCAGGTTTCCGCGTCCATTCTTCTGATGCGCCAGCATCACCTCTGAGGTAAGCTCCAAATCCTGCTCTTCCGCATAGCTCATTACGGTCTTTAGTTCCGGGAACGACTGGAATCCGTATTCACTCATAAAGCGGCCTACCTTGGTATTATAATTCTCAAAAGGCTCAATCCCGTGCCACACGCCCCAGTAATGCACATCCCCATCGCCCACAATACGCGTCGCGTGTTGATTCATATCTCCAGTCAAATTCCGCATTGGCGAAGACGGCCAATAGTCCACACCTGGATGGAACGCGGCTACAGCCTCCGGCAGAATCCGGTGGAATATTTCCCCGTAATCAGCCCACATTGTAGCTCTTTGCTCCGCGCTGAGTTTTTCTTTCCAGCCCCAGCCCATATTTTCCTCGAACTGTGACCACGCCGAATCAATCTCGTTATTGCCACACCATAGGGCGATGCAGGGATGATTGCGTAATCTTTTGACGTTATACTCAGCTTCTTTCTTCACATTCGCAAGAAACGCTTCATCCCCCGGGTACATGCTGCAAGCGAACATGAAGTCCTGCCAGACCAATAGCCCGTATTCATCACAGAGCTTGTAAAATATCTCCTCTTCATAAAAACCGCCGCCCCACACTCGCAGCATATTCATGTTTGATTCTGCGGCCGTGGCAATTTCATGCCGATACCGCTCTTCGGTAACTTCTGTGATGAAGCTGTCATTAGGAATATGATTGGCACCTTTGGCGAAGACCGACACACCATTCAGTACAAATGAAAATGAAGTCCCTTTCGCATCACGCTCTCGAATCAATTGAATGCTGCGGAGACCGCTTCTTACACTTTTGCTAACTTCAACTTCCGTACCTTTCACCAAATCCGCTTGGAATGTATATAAATGAGGCTCGCCCAGCCCTCTACACCACCAGAGCTGCGGCTTATCTACCACGATATCCATCTCTATTTGTTGCTTACCACTCTTTAAAGAAACCGCTTGCATCGACTCTAAACCATCAGCACTCATTCGCAGCATTCCCTGCCATGCCGCAGGAGCATCTACTTCAATAAATGCGGTTAATCGAGCCTCTTCCTTTGTGATCACATTTTGGCGGATATAGAGATCTATGATTTGAACTGAATCACGTCCCTTAAGGGCCGCCTTACGCCATATTCCACTGGTCAAGAAACGCGGACCCCAATCCCAGCCGTAATGATAAGGTGCTTTGCGGGCAAAAACACTAATCCGCTGTTCCTCTAGTCCCCCAAGCTCGGATTGATCATTCGGTGCAGGTAACGCATACCCCAGCTTCTCTAGCTTAGGTAGATCCTCTTTAACTACAGAGCGGAATCTCACTAGTATATGGTTTTCACCAATCTTCAACTGATCTTTAACATCCACTCTCCACGCCAAAAACATATTGTCTGCAGCGAGCACATGTACATTATTCACATACACGTCAGCATATGTATCAAGACCTTCAAAAATCAGTTCTGTACAAGTAAGCTCCAACCACTCTTCACCAAGCTGCAAAGTGGTTTGATATTCCCAATCCTTCTTATCAATCCACTGTAGGTTATGTTCATTTGTTCCATAGAAGGGATCTTCAATCTTTCCGTTCTTCAGTAAATCCGTATGGACCGTGCCTGGCACAGTAGCCGGAAGCCACTCCTCGTCACCACAGCTTCTAAATTCCCACTTCGCAAGATTCATCTCTAGATGTTTCATAATATCCTCCTAATTGCTAAAAGTTTTGTAGAGCATATGCTTCTCCAAGTGACTTCGTACAAAACTCACTTCGAAAGCGTCTGCTTAAGTTTTGTAAGCCTATTCATCTTTCAAAATAACATACCTCTTCTAGCATTTCATTGAATCCACTTGTTATTCTTGGTATTTTGTTATCTATTCGTTAGTTATACACTAATTATAATCGTTCAAACAAAACAAATAAAGACAATAAATAATAACACAATACATTTCTAAACGCTTTATTTAAAGCTATAATGTTCATGTAAACGCTAACAAAATAATGAAAAGGGGATTAAGTTATGAGAAATAAGTTATTTTCGTTATCTTTTGTTATGATTATGGTTTTATCATCAACGCTTGCTGGCTGCGGCTCGAACAATGGCAACAGCACCAATAACGGGGCTTCTGCAACCGATAAGCCCGCAGCAACTAACACAGAGACTACCGGCGGTGACACGACAAGTAACGCAACAGCTGAGCCTGCAGCGGGTACTGATATTAGCGGTAAAATCACCTTCTTAACCAACAGAACAGACATGATCGGCAAAGAGTACGACGAATATTTAAAGCGCTTTAATGAGAAATACCCGAATATTAAGGTCGAATTCGAAGCTTCTCAGACCGACTATAATCAACAGGCTAAAGTCAGAATGGCCAGCGGCGAGCTTCCTGACGTTATGTTCATTCCTACCATTCCTAACTCCGACCTGCCGAAATACTTCGCTTCACTGGATGATCTCGGCCTGAACGATCAAATCACCTTTAAAGACTTCAAATCCTTTGAGGGCAAGCTGTACGGAATTACCACAGGGAACTCTACATCCGGGATTGTTTATAACAAAAAAGCATTTACGGATGCTGGCATCACAGAAACCCCTAAGACTTGGGATGAATTCCTGGCTGCCTGCGAAAAGCTGAAAGCAAAAGGTGTCATTCCACTGTCCTCTAACTTCAAAGATAAATGGCCACTCGGTACTTGGGCTTATGATACTCCGCGCCTAATTGCAGGCAACCCTGACTTCCCTAATGAGAAGCTGAACTCTGAGACACCATTCACCATGGACAATGGCTATGGTAAAGCCTTTAGCCTGCTCAAGGAGCTCAACGAAAAAGGGTTTCTGGAAAAAGACATCAACTCCACCAACTGGGAGCAATCGAAAAAAGACATCGCTTCTGGTAAGTTCGCCATGTACTATCTCGGCAACTGGGTCATTAACCAAGTTATTGGAGTAGGAGCTCCTTCAGAAGATGTTGGCTTCTTCCCGTTCCCTTATGACAATTCAGGTAAACCATCCGCTACTCTTAGCCCTGACTTCTTCTATGCTGTTGCTAAAAACAGCAAAAATTTAGAAGCTGCCAAAGCTTTCGTAAAATGGATGATTGAGGATTCCGGCTATGAGGACTTCGCGGGCTTTATCTCCCCACTTAAAGGAAAAGAATCTAATCTGGCTCAGCTAAAAGAATTCCAAGCTACCGGAGTAGAGTTAGTAGAAGGAACTGTTGACGATGCGAAGGTTACAGAAATCGGCAATAAGGCACAACTAGATCTCCCTGCTGTTGTACAGGAATTTGTGCTTGCCAAAGATCCGCAAACTGTATTAGACAAATGGAATAAAGCCTGGGCTAAAGCTAAGAAAGATCTCGGCTATTAATACAAACTTTTGACCAGAAGTACACCACCGCGCAAAATGGATTATCGCCCTTACGGATAGTCCATTTTGCCTTTCCATACCAAGCTTTTATGAAAGAAGGGCTAGCGATGTTCGGAACACTTTCCTATAACAAACAAAAAATGATAATCATCGTATCTTTCCTTACGATCCCATTGTTGCTCCTTGCGACATTCACGTATTATCCAGCGCTTAAGCTGATCTATTACAGCTTCACCAACTGGGATGGCTATAGTCCTGAGAAACCATGGGTCGGACTTGCTAATTACCGCGAGGTCTTCTCTAATCCTGATATTTTCAAAGTATTTACACATAACTTCGCTTACTTCGCTATGGGAATTATTCAGAACATAGTCGCCATTTATTTTGCGGTTGTTCTGAATAGTAAGCTCAAAGGGAAAAACGCATTCCGAATCTTACTTTTCCTTCCTTACATCATGAACGGAGTTGCCGTTGCTTTTATGTTTGGTTATGTCTTTGATACTACTAACGGATCTCTGAATATGTTCCTGAATAGCATCGGTCTAACCGGACTAGGACAGACCAGCTGGCTTGGAACAGAAGGACTGGTTAACTATTCTCTGGCATCCACAGGATTTTGGCGTTTCATGGGTTATAACATGGTCATCTACATCGCTTCCTTGCAGGCCATACCAAACGATATCTATGAGGCTTCAAAGATTGATGGTGCTGGACCTTTCCAAACCCTTTGGAGAATTACTTTACCGAATATGAAGCCAGTCATTCAGCTTAACTTATTTCTTACCGTCACAGGAGCACTGGAAGTCTTTGATCTCCCATTCGTATTGACCAAGGGTGGTCCTGCAGGCGCCAGCGAAACTTACGTACAGAAAGTTGTAGACACTGCATTTGCTTACAACAACTATGGTCTCGCTTCTGCTATGAGTATTATCTTGCTCTTCTTTGTCGTCATCGTACTATTAGTACAGCAACTAGTTCTTAGCCGGGGAGGAGACAAATAGACATGACAAACTCCAAATTCCGCTTTACAGATGTTATTAAATACTTCTCGCTAATCATCGGCGTATTTGTCGTGCTTTTCCCTCCTTATGTAGTTATCGTAAATGCCTTCAAATCGACTGATGAATTTAACAGTAGTAGCTCCATGGCACTGCCAAAAAGCTTTTTTAATTTCGATAATTTCATTGCGGTGTTCCAACGTGGAGGTTTACTTAACGGATTTGGTAACGTATTAATTATCATAGCTATTACTTTAATTCTGAACATTCTATTTGGAACTATGGTAGCATTTGTACTGGGACGCTTCTCTTTTAAATTAAAACCTGTTGTCTTTGGTGCTTATCTAATAGCCACTATCATTCCTAGCATCACGACGCAAGTAGCCACTTTTGGTATCATCAAAAGCATGGGGCTTTATAATACACTCGGCGCCCCTATCGTGCTATATATCGGAGCAGATGTGATTCAAATTATTCTTTATTTGCAATTTATCCGTAACATTCCCGTGGATCTAGATGAGAACGCGATGGTAGAAGGTGCATCTCTTTTTAAAATCTATCGCTCGATTATTTTTCCATTATTGACGCCGGCTACGGCTACTTTGATTATCTTGAAAACGATTAGTATCTATAATGACATGTACATCCCTTATCTATATATGCCAAAACAAAGCCTGGGCGTAGTTACGACGATCCTGATGCGTTTTCAAGGGGTCAATTCGGGCGAATGGAATTTGATCTGTGCGGCCATTCTGCTTATCCTGCTCCCCACAATAATTCTATATTTCTTCCTACAACGTTACATCTTTGAAGGCGTAACCAGCGGGGCAGTTAAATAAGGAAGCTCACTTTAAATACCAGTTCAAAAAGTCGAGTTTTCAGCACCGAGAAGGTTGTGAGAACCCGAAGGAGGAGGAACGGAGTTTAGGCAAAACCTAAATGAGTACCGGACTTCGAGGGTGAACGCAAGATTCGACGTCGAGTGGCTTCCTGGGTTACTTCGTGATCAAAAGTCGAGTTTTTGAACAACCTCTTTAAGAAAGGATAACGCAAATGGTATCATTCATCCGGCTAGCCTTACGAAAAATGTGGTTGTTCCTTGCCAATCTTCCGATGGAGCGAAAACTGATCGTCGTATTTGTCTTTCTGATCTCGTTTCCAATCACTTATGTTAGTTATTTGTCCTCCCACTCCATGTTTAATTCTGTTCTTGTGAATGCAACGGAAGGCGCGAACCAAATGACATCGAATGCCTCTGATACCATTGACCGTTATGTTGCCGATCTAAAAAGATACACAGCGCTACCGCTGTATAACACCGATGTACAATTCTACCTAACTCAGCAAAATACCGACTGGGATAAAAGTACTGGCATGGCGATGTTCCTGAGCTACTTGAAGCATACGAAGGAAGAGATCATCGCCGTGTACATGGTGGATCAGTACGGTTCTGTTTTTTATGATAGAGTCCCCGGGATCCACGAGCTGTATCCTGAAGAACGACTAGCCGAATGGAGGACCTTAAGTGAAGAAGCCGGGGCCGCTCCTGTCATTCAAGGCAGACATACGATACGTATAAACTCCAATGTCCATAGAGAGGTTTTCAGTGTACTTCGCACCATTAATTCTGTAAGCACGCTAGATAATATAGGAATTCTCGTATTTGATGTAGACATCAATTTGTTTAAGGGGATCATTGATCCCGTAAACGCAGTTACACAAGGCAACACACTAATTGTAGATAATACCGGAGAACTGATCTATGACGGCGAAGACGCCTCAGACTCGATACAAACTGGCGAGGGGCAAAGTCTGAACACGCAGCTTTTGCTGCAGCATGTGAATCAGCAACAGGATCATTTTCAAATAGAAATGAATGGCCAGTCTTATCTTGCAGTGTACACTGTCTCGAAACAGACAGGTTGGACGACTATGGTTACGATTCCTTTAGCCCGGATCCTGTCACCTGTACAGAAGAATCGCAATGCTCTTATATTAACTACACTGATCATTATTGCTTTTGCACTTTGTGTTGCGACGTTCATCTCACATGCGCTGACCAAACCCCTTAAATCTTTAGTCCGTCTAATGAAACGGGTACAGCACGGTAATCTAGATGTCTGGCAGCACTCTAAATATAATGATGAGATTGGAATGCTTGGCAGTCATTTTAATCGAATGATCATAAGGGTCAAGGATCTGCTACAGGAAGTATCCCTCACTGAGAAGCGTAAGCAGAAGGCTGATATGAGGGCACTTCAGAATCAGATCAACCCCCATTTTATTTATAATACGCTGGAGTCTATCCGTATGCTGGCAGAGAGCAATGATGACCCCCGTGTAGCGAAACTCACCTATTTGCTTGGACTTCAGATGCGTTACAGTATTGTCCGAAGCGAAGAAGCCGTTACGATCAGACAAGAGCTAGATCATGTACGAAATTATTATCATCTGCTACAAATCCGATTTCCAGATAAGTTCAATCTACACATTGATGTGCCAGAGAAATTTCTACACCTTCCTGTAATCAAGCTTGTCTTCCAACCCATTGTGGAGAACGCAGTTTTTCATGGCTTAGATCAAAAAGCAGGTCTCGGTACCTTAAGCATCACCGCATGGAGTGAGCATGGAAATGTCGTATTCTGTGTAGAAGATGATGGCATCGGTATGGATGCAGCTACCCTTCGTTCCTTAAATAATAGTCTGCAAAATGGGACTGAAAGTGAAATATTTGGTATTGGCCTACGAAATGTGAATGAGAGGATCCGTCTGCATTACGGCAGCTCATTCGGGCTCCTTGTAGAGAGTAAGCTCGGAGTGGGTACTCGTGTTACGCTGCGTATTGAGGACATTACCTTCACTACTCATAATGAAGATGATATGAATTACAGAGAGGAGATGCTCTGATTGCTGCGTATTTCAATTGTTGACGATGAAATCCTGATCCGCGAAGGTCTGGCCCGAATGATCAGCAAAGAAAATACTGAATTTCTGGTCATCGGCACCTACTCCGATGGGAAACATCTACTTGACGAGTTACCTTCACTTCAACTTGATGTTGTGATTACTGATATTCGTATGCCACAAATTAACGGCTTGGAATTAATTAAACAATTAAAAGCCAGTCACCCACAAATCCGCTCCATTCTAATGAGTGGATTTGTGGAATTTAATTATGCCAGAGAAGCCATACGCAGCTCTGCAGTAGACTACTTATTAAAGCCAATCGATAAGGAGCAATTATTCGAGCTGCTTTATCAACTAGAGGAAGAGCAGCAGTTCTCTCGTGACAAGGAGGTACGTCACCGTTCTGGTCTCTTATTGACCCTTCTTCAAGGCGACGAGCCCCCTTCACCCTTGCTTTTGTCGAGCCTTACTTTACCCCAGCCTTATTTCTCAGTCTTAGTGTTCAAAGGAAGATCAAGAGAACCCGTCTGTTTTTGTGTAGACAGTCTGCGGCAAGAGATGGCATTTAGTATCGACAGCTTAGAGATTCAAAATGGACTGCATGTCTGTATCCTGTATTCTACAAAGCAACTCTCAGACAGCGATAGGAAAGAAATCGGCGACAGAATCCGTATCTCTGCCAATGGTATGATACTGCATGTAGGTACTAGCAGTTCCTATAATGATACCGGCAAGCTTAGACAAGCATATCTAGATGCTAAGTTAGCCTGCAGCGTCGGCATTTATAATCCTGACCGATTGCACTATGCAAATATTCAGAACATTCAGCAGTCTGAGATAAATATCCTTGAGCCTTTTAATGCGATCAAGGAACCATTAATCCATGATCTGCAGATCCTGAATATGGAGGGTGCTTTAGAGCGCGTGCATAACTTATTCTCAGTTCTGAAATCACAACAAGCTGTGCCTCATCAAATTCTCCGTGTCTGTCGATGGGTTATTGAATCTGCGCAGAAAGAATTGCAAGAATTTGAGGCCCTCTACAAAGGTGCACCCTATCTTGGGCTGGATGAAAGCTTCGCGTCCAGTATGAGCTTCAGTGAAATCGAGCGTAGTTTCACCAACCATTTCTCAAGCATTCTATTTGAGATCAGAGCCCATCGACTAGAGATGTCCGGTACAGCTGTAGAAACCATAAAGCGCTGGATATCAGCCAACTATAATCAACATGCGGATCTGAACACCTTAGCGAATATGGTTTTTTTGACACCAAGCTATTTAAGTAAGCTGTTCAAACAAGAGACTGGACTTACATTAACGGACTACATCACGGAAATCCGGCTACGTAAAGCCAAGTATCTGCTCAAGAATGCCCATGACCTAAAGATTCACGAGATTGGAGCAGAAGTTGGATATGGCGATCCTGCCTATTTCAATAAGCTTTTTAAACGTGTAGTCGGCATTACACCCAATGAATATAAACGAATTTCTATCGTATAAGGAGTTTGATCACTTGCAATCACAGATTCACACGAGCAGCGATAATCATGAAATCACCGTCTATGACACCACAGAACTGTACGGTGAACAAGGTTCGTTCCGCGTCATGCAGTTTTCCAATCAGGCCATTCAAGGTGCGATGGATCTCAATCACCCAGAACGAGTTGTGTTTGAATATCCGCGAGCCATCATTCACTTGATGGAATGCAATGCTCCCTCTTTCGAGGATGCCTTTCTTATAGGTCATGGGATTGGAACGATTGCTGGGCATTTTCTAGACAAAAGATTTAAAGTAGCTGAGCTAGACAGCGAAGTAGTCGAATTAAGCCGCCGCTATTTTGGATACATCCAAGATAACGTAGTGATCGGTGACGGACGTCAGATCCTTGAAGGTGAAGAACCACAGAAATATGATTACATCATCTTGGATGCTTTCACCGCTGCAGGCACGCCGAGGCACTTAATCTCCAGTGAATTTTTCAGCATCGTGTATTCAAAACTGAATGCCGAAGGGTATCTCCTAATGAATCTAATGGGAAAAGGTGAAAATGACCCACATATTAACGCGATTCACACCACGCTCGTGGAAGAATTCACCTATATCAAATCCTTTTCACTGCCTTCAGATGGGGCTGCGGATATCAAAAACATCATTATTATAGGTGGATTTAAGCCGATCCGCTTTCAAGCTCGCCACATGGCAGGCTTTAAAGAAATCCAGCTTGGGCAAGGATATCTTATTCGGGATTAAAGTTATGCAAATAAAAATGACCTCACCCTCCACTTCACTGTGGATTTTGAGGTCATTTTTGGGTTGTTACTATCTGATATCCTTTACACCGGATTAGGGACAAAACTGCCACCTCGGCAATACTTCAAATAATTTAGAGCATGTACTTGTCCAGTCATTTCTAGTTCACCCTGATAGACAGGATCATGCCAGCCTTCAATATCAATAGTTCCCTTATAGCCGGCTTGGCGCAGAATCGAGATGATATCCACCCAGTTCGTATCTCCGAAGCCAGGCGTCCGGTCCCACACATAAGACTTAGGTCCGTGAATTCCGTATTCCTTGACGATATCCCAGGCAATAGTGGCATCCTTGCCATGTACATGGAATACCTTATTCACCCATTTGCGTAGCTGTGGAATCGGATCAATGAGGCCTACTATTCTCAATGTGTCTTGCATTTGGGTTACCACTCCAGTGATAGCGTTTATAGTCAGTATTAAACCTTAAGTGTTTTGAGCATCTTGCAAGAGCCTCGCTTGAGCAATACCGCATCGTAGACAATATGCTGATGAGCTGACCGTCCAGAAATTAGATCAAACAGAACGCCCACACTGGATAAAGCCATTTCTGTACCCGGTTGGCTGATCGTATCAAGTGAAGGATGAAAATATTCAGCCATTTCGATCCCGTCAAAGCCAATGATTGAAATATCATCCGGAATAGACAACCCTGCGGTAAGCACCGCTTTGGCAGCACCGATAGCAATCGTGTCGGAGGCTGCAAATATTGCGGTTACTCCCTTATTCCTTTTAAGTAATCTTCGCGCTGCATCAAATCCAGAGCTAGGACTGTATTCACAATCCTCCACAAGCTGTGCATCATAAGGCAGATTATGTTCTTCCAGTGCTTTTTTGTAGCCCAAATAACGCCGGTTGCCTGTCGTTTCATCCAGTAATGGGGACTTGGCTAGAAAACCAATATTCTCATGTCCAAGTGATATCAAGTAATTGGTGGCCTTATAAGCTTCCTTCAATTCATTAATGGTGACACTAGAAAAGATATCAGGGTCCACCTCTTGTGTGGAGGTGATCGTCGTCAGTACAAAAGGAACCGTCAGTTGCTTGAATTTCTCTTCGGAATGATTGTAAGTTCCGCCCATGAAGATGATCCCGCATAGATTCTTTTCTTTGGTCAGCTGAATCGCCGCATTAATTTCATCCGTTCCATCCTCTACCTGATGAATGAGGAAAGGGTACCCTCGCAGATTAGCCTGCCGCTCGATTTCTTTGATCATATTAGAGAAGAACGGATTCGTAATCCCCTTAACCAAAAGTGCAATGTTCTTAGACTCCGTAGTTTTTAGATTTCTCGCATTGGAATTGGGAATGTAATTGTATTCCTTAACAACATTCAGAACCTTTTCCCGTGTAGCCTTGCTCACCAGCCCCTTATTGTTGATGACCCTGGAAACCGTCGAGATGCCCACACCGGAAATCCGCGCGATATCCTTGATATTTACGTCCACTATACTCCCCCACTTATGAATAAGGGAGCTATATGCTACTATAGCTCCCTCACACCTTTTAACGTTCTTTAGTTCACCGGAACGAACTCAGCCAATTGCTTTTCTACTTCGGCAATAACCTTGTCAATTCCTGCTTTTTTCAGTTGCTCACGGTAATCCGCTACAGCAGCTTTAGGATCTTTGCTTGTTTTACCAAGCATCAATTGAATACCAAGCTGAGAATTCACGTTGGAGATCGAAGCAATCTCTGTAGTAACATTCGCTGGATCGAAAGTAAAGCCGTTGTATGGATCATTGATAGCCACTTTATCCCACTCTGCGAACAGAGAGTTACGGATTGGGTTCTCTGTGTCCGTAGGAACTACGAATTTGTCATTACGAAGTGACCAAGCAGCGAAACCTCCGCCGTCTGTTTTTTCGTTGAAGCCTGCAGGCTGCTTTTTAACTCCATTTTCCATGACATATTGCTTACCTTCAATACCGTTTTGGATGAGGTTGTAGTAGCTTTCGTCAGTCATGAACTTCTCGATCACCATCAGAGAGCGCTCTGGATTCTCAGAGTTGACACTAATTACAGTAGAGTTATCAACACCCATTTTACGTTTAATCTTCTTGTTAGCTTCTGCAAAAGTATAGAAATCAGTTTCTACCTCTGGTAGTGCCGTCTTATCCCCGCCATATTGACCGAGCCAGTCTTGAGTATGCGTCAAGTAACCCGCGGAGTTTGCTGCTCTGAAGTTATCCTTGCTTCCAAGTGATGAGGACAGTACATCTTTGCCCCAGTATCCCTTGTCTGCCCATTCACGCATCTTCACAGCCCAATCTTCGAATTCTTGGGTGTAGGCTGGAGAGAACACTGTTTTGTAGTCCTCTGCGCTCTTAGTCACTAAATTGATTTCATTTGTTGAGATCCCTGGTGCATTAAGCCACTGACCAGTAGTATCTACGAGCATTCTGAACATATTTTGTGCATCTTCAGCTTTACCATTAATAGGCGGGAATGATTCATTGGCAACTACATTGTCCATGTATTTAACCATATCGTCGATAGATGCAATTTTTTCCATGCCGTATTTTTTTAGCAAGTCTACACGATAAGCATAACCGCTTGGTGTATATTCGCTATAAAGACTCGGAACACCATAGATTTTACCTTTGACCTTCGTATTTTCCCACACACTTGCTGGAATTTCTGCCTTCAGCTTAGGAGCAACTTTGTCGAGCATGTCAGTAATGTCTACCAATGCACCTTCACTTGCTAATGTATAGTAGTTTACCGGTGCTCCAGGAGAAGCATGTGACAAATCAAATGTTTCACCAGAAGCAAATAGCAATGGATATTTCGTTGCAATATCTGGCCAGTCGATATATTTAATTTCTAAAGTTGTATTGATATCTGCCTTGAGTTTTTTGTTAATCTCAGCTAGAATCGCCTTATTTTGAACACCTTCACTGCCCCACAAGTAGTACGTCAGCTTAGCTTCTTTGGAAGTATCGACTCCTCCTGTATTGTTAGCAGATGTTTCTGGTGATTTAGTAGCTGCTGCATCATTGCTAGAAGCATTGTCTTTGGATGATGAGCAAGCTGTAAGTGCCCCCGTAAGCATTAGGACAGCTAGTAAAGAAGACGCCGTTTTTTTACCTTTCATTAGGTAAACCTCCCTTTTTTTCTGTTAATAATGATTGCTTGATTTATAATAAACGCCCTATGAAAAGGAAACGTCCATTAACCCTTTACTGCCCCGATTGTGAGGCCTGTTACGAAGTAACGCTGCACAAATGGATATAGAAGAATAATAGGTCCAGTAGCTAGCACAGCTGTAGCCATTTTAATGGATTGCGTCGGAAGATCAGCAGTATTGATTACCGCCCCCGAATTGACTAGCGCTCCGAGATTCGCCTGATTGACCATTCGCTGCAAGAAGTATTGAAGCGGATACTTCGTCGGATCGTCAATATACAACATTCCGTTATACCATTCATTCCAAAAGCCCAGTGCCGAGAACAATCCAATCGTAGCTAAGGATGGAACTGCTAGTGGAATGAATATCCGCCAATAGATGCGGAAGTCACCGGCGCCGTCAATTGTAGCGGATTCATATAGAGAATCCGGAATAGCTTTCATAAAGTTACGCATTAGGAAGATGGACCAAGCGCCCACTACACCCGGAAGGATCATGGCGAATAAGCTGTCCTTCATATGAAGATGTTTGACCATCAGGATATACGTTGGAATCAAACCACCGCTGAAAAGCGTTGTAAAGTAAATCATAAAGGAGAAGAAATTACGATATTTGAAATCTTTTCGGTTAAGTACGAACCCAGCCATTGACATCATGAATAGTCCAAGTACCGTACCTACTACGGTGATAAAAATCGTAACCTGATAAGCACTTACTAGTTTGCCAGAGTTATTTAACAGCAATTCATAAGCCTTTATTGAGAATTCCTTTGGCCAGAGCTTATAGCCTTCACGGACAATTTCCTGTTCATTCATGAACGAGGAAGAGATCATTAATGCAAAAGGAAATACACAAAATAGTGCAAAGATTGTAATGCAGAGATAGCTGACCGCTTTAATGAGAATACTGCCAGAATCCTGCTTGATTTTTGATTGTTCCACTGATATCACCCCTATTTCGTTTCTGAATTTAGAATAATGCGCTGTCTGGTTCGACCTTACGAACAATAAAGTTTATCACCAGTACCAGAATCAGACCGAATAAGGATTGATAGAAGCCGACTGCCGCACCCATGGAGAAGTTGAATTGCCCCACTAATGAACGGAAGACATAGGTATCAATGATATCCGTCTGCGGATACAGCACGGAGTTAGTACCAATCAGGTTGTAGAATAGGTCGAAGGAGCCTTTAAGAATGCCACCCAATCCGAACAACAGCAATAGAATAAAAGTAGGCTTCAGAATTGGAAGAGTCATGTAGCGAATCCGCTGCCAGGTCGTAGCCCCATCCATATAGGCCGCCTCATACAAATCATGATTAATTCCTGTAATGGTTGCCAAATAGACAATCATACCGTATCCAGTTCCAGCCCAAATCTTAAAGGCAACAATGATATACTTCCAAATCCCAGGATCAGAGTAAAATTCATAACGATCTAACCCCAAGCTTACAAACATCGTATTAATAAAACCTGAGTTGAAGTTGAACAAGTTGTAGGCAAATACACCGACGATAACCATTGAGATAAAGTTTGGAAGAAGAATGACGGACTGCGTTATCTTCTTGAACCACTTACCTGCTATTTCAGATAACATAATGGCGAAAATGATTTGAATAATATTCCCCAAGGCAAGAAATACAACATTGTAGAGTAGTGTATTTTTTGTAATATTCCAGAGATCACCGTTTTGAAACAGGAACTCAAAGTTCTTAAGGCCAATGAAATTACTACCGAAAATACCCTTATTGAGCTTGTAATCTACGAATGCGACGTAAGCGCCAGGCATTACCGCATAGTGAAAAATAATGAAGTATAGTATTACAGGCAGCAACATTAGAAAAAGAACTTTGTTCTTAATGACTTCCCGGAAAATATTTCCTCCCGCAAGCTTAATTCTAGCCAATGAGCCCACCTCCAATTTGAAAGATGCATTTCGTCACATGCATAATTTAGCTTCCTTTCTTGTCCCGCAACCAGTATGAAACTGCTTGCTCATCCTTTATGATAAAGCGTATCGGATGATATAGAAACGTTTCCATAATTTCTTTGAAACTCCCTGTACGAAAATCATACTCCCTAGATGTATGCGCTGTCAATTCATTTTATTTTTGATTTTCTAGTAATAAAAATCACAATTAACATCCCATATATAGTGAATCGATCGATTTCACGAAGATAATTGACTTTTTATGGTCTTCGGACTAAGATCGGTATGTATCGTTAATGGAAACGTTTCTATTTGTTCTTTCACAGACATGTCAGTCTTATATATGATGTCTGACAATGAACTCCCCCGTTCTTATCTATTTCATGTCTCATCCAATTATATTTATCTGCGTGTGCACAGCGGCGAACTCAAATAGCAAGCGCTTTCTTATTGGTATAGCACATCTATTTGTCACAATAACTTTCAATGCGCTCACGAGGAAGGTGTTAACCATGACTAAACTGTTTATCCAAGATCTTGTGAACGATATGACGCTAGAAGAAAAGCTGGCCCAATTAACCCAGCTAGGCCCTCACTATTGGGGTTTGGATGATACCGTAGATTTAACCGGTCCATTCAAGGAATTGAACATTAAGCCGCAGGTAATGCAGGACATCGGAAGCGTTCTGAACGGCATTGGAGCCAGGAATGTGATTGATCTACAGACCCGGCATTTGCAAGCCAGCCGTCAGAAAATCCCCTTACTCTTCATGGCGGATGTGATTCATGGTTACAGAACGATCCTACCGATCCCGCTTGCGATAGGTTGTAGCTTTGACATGGAGGCCTGTGAAAGGTTCGCTGAAATTGCAGCCAAGGAGAGCGCGGCTGCCGGTATTCACCTCACTTTCTCGCCTATGACGGATCTTGTACGCGATCCGCGCTGGGGACGGGTGATGGAGACATCCGGTGAGGACCCTTATCTGAATGCTCGTGTAACTGAGAGCATGGTACGGGGTTATCAGGGCAAAGACCTAAAAGAAAAAGGCCGTATCGCTGCCTGTGTGAAGCACTTCGCTGGTTATGGCGCTCCCGAAGGCGGTCGAGAATACAATACGGTGGATATGTCCCTCGGCGTATTACGTGAGTTCTATCTACCAGCCTATAAAGCTGCTGTAGATGCTGGTGTAGCCATGGTGATGGCCGCATTCAATACGATTGATCGTATACCTGCAAGCGGTAATTCCAAACTTCTCCGCGGGATTCTGCGTGAGGAATGGGGCTTCAATGGCGTTACCATCGCCGATTTCAATTCCGTAAACGAACTAATCCCCCATGGCGCTGCCGAAGATGGTCGTGAAGCAGCGGAGAAAAGTCTGGCTGCCGGACTAGATATTGAAATGATGTCCACCCATTATCTAAACCACGGTGCTGCTCTCGTCGAGGAAGGCAAGCTTGATATCTCCTTGATTGATGAAGCCGTTATCCGGGTGCTAGAACTCAAGGACGCTCTTGGCTTGTTTGACAATCCATTCAAGGATGCAGATCCACTAGTAGATGAGGCGCCTACGCCGAGTGTGGAGCATTTGCAAGCCGCGCGAGAGCTCGGTGCCAGCTCAGTGGTGCTGCTGAAAAATGACAATGATGCTCTGCCCCTTAAACGCGGCATGAAGATTGGTATGGCAGGTCCCTTCGCCACCTCCATTCATGTTCTAGGAGGCTGGTCTGGAACGGAAAAAGATCCTGCAGTATCACTCTACAATGGCGTTTCTCAAAAAACATGTGCCGCAGATATTATTACGGCCATGACTGGTGAGCTGGGAAGCATGCTAGAGGGTGTCTTTGATGTGGAGGATGAAATCGAAGTAGCCTTCCAGCGCCTAAAAGATTGCGATGTAATTCTCGCTGCTGTCGGTGAGAATCAGCAGGATACCGGGGAAGGCGGAAGCAAAACCAATTTGCGGTTGTCGACCAATCAGGAGAAGCTGATCTGGCGTCTGAAAGATACCGGAAAAAAGATTGTTACCATTGTATTTAGCGGCCGACCGCTGGAACTAAAGCCTGTTCTTGAGGCCAGCGATGCTTTACTGCAAGCCTGGTTTCTGGGTACAGAATCCGGAAATTCATTAGCTGATGTGCTGTTCGGAGATTATAATCCGTCCGCTCGTTTATCTATGAGCTTCCCTTACTCGGTTGGTCAAATTCCTGTTTATTACAATGCCTATCAGACGGGACGTCCCTATGATCCCCTATATCCCAATGTGCGTTATGTAACCCGATATCTGGATTGCCCTAATGACCCTCTTTTCTGTTTTGGCTATGGTCTGAGCTATTCCAGTTTTGATTACAGCAACTTCAATGTTGATGCTAAGGGTCGGATTGTTGCCTCCATTGAAGTGGAGAATACTTCAGACATCGCCGGCAAGGAAACCGTTCAACTCTATATCCATGACGTTAGCGCAAGTGTCGTACGCCCGGTCAAGGAGCTGAAAGCCTTCCGACAAATTACACTCGCAGCGCATGAGAAACAAGTGGTTTCTTTCGAGATCACTAGAGAAATGCTGATGTTCTACGGAAAAGATGATCAAATGGTCTTCGAACCCGGGGAATTTGATATTATGATTGGTAGGAACTCCGGAGATCATTTCACCCAGCAGATCTGGATCGACTAACTATATTAGACAGTAAGGGAGATAACCCCAATGAGACACAGCTTATCATTTCAGCAAGATGGAACCTTGAAAATTGTACAGTTCACTGATCTTCACTGGATGGATGGAAGAGCCGAAGATCAGCGTACCCGGGAACTCATGGAACGTGTTCTAGAAGCAGAACAACCTGATCTTGTGGTCTTCACGGGAGATCTAATTTACACTGCCCCTGTCTCTCCTGGCGAAAAGGCGTGTGAAGACCCTGCCCAAGCATTTCGGGATGCTGTCGCTGCTGTAGAAAAAACAGGTACCCCTTGGGCCTTCGTATTTGGTAACCATGATACAGAAACCCTGATCTCCCGCAGTGAATTGATGCAGATTGCATTAGAACATCCCCACTGTCTGGCCGAAGCCGGTCCAGAGGATCTTGAAGGTACAGGCAATTACACGCTTGAAATAATAGATCAGAATGGCCAAGCAGCCGCTGTCCTTTATTTTGTTGACTCGGGCAGTTACTCCGAGATGGAGCATATCCCAGGCTACAATTGGATTAACCGGAATCAAATCAACTGGCTAACTGCTGAATCGGCTCGGGTGAATCCTAAAACTGCTGAGAACAGGCTACCTGCATTGGCTTTCTTCCATATCCCGATTCCGGAATATCGTGAGGTCTGGTCTACACAAGTCTGTCATGGGTATAAGTATGAGCGTGTATGCTCACCTGAGGTTAACTCGGGATTATTCTCGGCTTTGCTTGAAATGGGTGATGTGCTTGGCACCTTCTGCGGACATGACCATATCAATGATTTTACGGGCAGCCTGCATGGCATACGTCTTTCCTATGGCCGTGCTACCGGCTACAATACTTATGGAAAAGAAGGCTTTATGCGGGGCGCACGCGTCATCAGACTGACCCAAGGCACCCAAGACTTCGATACCTGGCTTCGTCTTGAAGACGGATCTGTCCTGCTGGAACAGCCAATTCATCAGCCTGAACCTGCTGCCGGTTCAGAACATTAATCCTCTTACTTTATTGTCTGCAATCTTTTTGCTCATTAATAGTTATAAAAAGAACCCGCATAGTGCTGGTTCTTTTTTATGTTCCAATATTAGCTTGTTCCCATACTCCCCATTACATCGCTTTTTTTGTTAAAATAGAGTAGTCGACGTTAAGCACTACAGCGTCAGTCATGGAACGGAGGCAAGTACCTGTGGATTATATTATTCTGGACATCGAATTCAACGGCCGTAAGTTTGCCAGCGAGCACCCTATGGAGGTCATTGAGATTGGAGCTGTCCGGTTAGACTCTTCATTGCAGTATAAGGATGAATTTTCTTCCTTGATCAAACCCATATATTTCTCCACCCTTAATTCTTTCATTAAGAAAAAAACCGGTATCCCTCAAGAGGAAATCGATATCGCAGCCCGCTTTCCGAAAGTTATCACTGCGTTTAGAGAGTGGCTTGATCTAAGTACGGGCGGAGTGCTGCTGCTTACTTGGGGCGGCGAGGATATGAAGCGAATCATTCAGGATGTGCGTATGCACAAAATGGACGATTCCTACTGGATGTCCGCTACTTATTTTGATTTACTGAAGGGTGTGCTGCGAGCTCGCGGCCTAAGCAATGATATCAGTGTCGAAGGCGCGATGGCTTTATTTGAACTTGAACCGTCTGGATCTGCTCACCGTGCGTTGGATGACGCCAAGATGACTTCGGAAATCTTCCGCGCTGTGTTTAAAGATCTGGATTTTGAGCGCTCACAGCATTACGTAGATACCTTTTCTAATGCCAAAGAACGCAAGACGGTCAAAGTCGCCATTAAAGCGATGAACTCACAAAAAATAGTACCTACCTGGGACCTTGTTCTCGAACACTACTTCTCAGACAAAACCACCCTAGCTGATCCTCGAAAATTAGAGGAATTACAAAATTATTTTGCGGCACAGATGGGTCAAAAATAACTTCAAACATCAGCAAATCATAGCAGCGGCAGTCTTCCCAATGATCTTCAGCGGGTAACTGCCGCTGTTTTGGATACGCTAAAAAAACATTTGACCTTCACGCTACGTAAAGGTGTACATTAAATTTGTGGGAGGTGATACTACGGAATACACAGTACAGAAGCTCGCTGAGCTAGCTGGAATCAGTACGCGAACCCTGCGCTACTACGACGAGTTTGGCATTCTTAAGCCGGCGAGAATCAACTCCTCGGGGTATCGTATCTATGGCCGCACCGAAGTAGATCTACTACAGCAAATTTTATTTTATCGAGAGCTTGGCTTAAGTCTGGAACGTATCAAAGCTATTATGACTGAACCGTCATTCGACGGAGCCAAAGCGCTACGGGAGCATCATGACAAGTTGCTTGAAAAGAGACATCAATTAGATCTACTAATCGCTAACGTCGAACAGACGCTGGCTCACCAAGAAGGGAGAATGACTATGAGTGACGCTGAGAAATTCGAAGGCTTTAAGCAAAAACTGGTAGAGGATAACGAGAAGAAATACGGTCAAGAAATACGGGAGAAATATGGGGACAGCACCGTAGAACAATCCAACAAGAAGCTTAAAGGTATGACAGAAGAACAATATGCGGCTATACAGCAGCTTGAGGAGGAAATGTTCGAGACGCTCTTGCAAGCGATGGAGCATGGAGATCCTGCCAGTGTATTGGCGCAAAAAAGTGCTGATCTACACCGCCAGTGGCTCTCCTTCTACTGGGATTCCTATTCCAAAGAGGCACATGCCGGTGTCGCGCAAATGTATGTGGATGATGAACGTTTTACCAAGTACTACGACAAGCATCGCCCTGGACTTGCAGCGTTCCTAAGAGATGCCGTTCACGTATACACGGGAACAAAATAATAAAATAGAAATAGAGCGGCACCGGAAATCCGGTCGCCGCTCTATTTCTATTATCCGGAACCTCACTGATAGCTCTAGCTCCTATAGACTACGATGCAGCAGCGACAGTACATTTCGCAGCTCAACCACAGCTACCTGTCCAGGCGCAGAGGGCTTATGCGCCGCTCCAAAGGTAAGCGCTGAACCGAATATTTCACCGGCTAGACGGCTAATTACCCCAGTTCCTGCCATGGACATTGTAATAATCGGGCGATCTGCATATTGTTCTTTCATCATATGGGTAGCTTCTAGTAAAGTCAGTACATCCCCCGCATCCTGAGGCATCACCGCAATTTTAGGCAAGTCCCCACCAAGCTCCTGTGCCTTGCGTAGTCGCGAGATGATCTCCTCTTGTGAAGGTGTTCCATGAAAATCATGATTTGAGATAATGACAGACACGTTATGAGTATGAGCAGTCTCGACTAGTAGCTTTACATCCTGTTCCTCATTGAATAATTCAACATCAATTATATCTACTAGACCACTTTCAGCAGCAGCTATATTCAATGCTATGTAATATTCCGTGCTAACCTGCTTCTCGCCGCCTTCTTTGGCACTCCGAAAAGTAAAAATCAGCGGTAACTCCGGAATTATAGAATGGATTTCTTTTAGTGCTGACTTGACCGCCTCTACGTCTTCAACTTCATCAAAAAAATCCGTCCGCCACTCCACTAAATCGGGACTAAGCTCTTTTAATGATTCGGCTTCCTGTTTCAGTTCAGATAAAGTAGCTCCAATCAACGGAACACATATTTTAGGGATTCCTTCGCCAATGATCACATTTTTAACGATTACTGTTCTGCTCATTATTTCAGCCCCTTATCCAGTCGTCTGCTATAGATTCTGTATTGTTTATTTTACTGCCGATACATGTTTTAGAAACTGTTCAACCTCTGATAACAGCGGCAGCGACGGGATCGCGCCTTCTTTCCCTACAGCCAGTGCTCCAACAGCATTAGCGAAGCTCACTGCTTCTTCCAAAGTTTTGCCTAAGACCAATTGCTGGGCTAATGCCCCATTAAATGAGTCTCCGGCAGCAACCGTGTCTATCGCCTTGACCGGGAATCCAGGAACTGACTTAGCGCCTTCAGCATTAACGATCAGTGCGCCTTTAGATCCCAAGGTTACGATCACATTTTTAACACCTTTTTGCAGCAAAATACGGGCTGCCTGCTCAGCAGTCTCTAAACTATCTACCGTCATCCCAGTCAAAATTCCCGCTTCTGTCTCATTAGGTGTCAGATAGGATACTTGACCCAGCATCTCGTCTTTAAGCACTCTAGCTGGTGCTGGATTCAGGATGACCGGAATTCCATGACGATGTGCAATGGCAATAGCATGCTCACTCATCGCCAGTTCCATTTCAAGCTGCATCACAATCATCTCAGCCTGGCATATTACAGTCTCTAACGCCTGTATATCCTCTGCAAAAAGGTCAATATTCGCTCCGGGTACAACGATAATCCGATTCTCTCCATCTTCTTCAATAACGATTGAAGCTACACCTGTTGCCTCAGTTTCACTAACTGAGATATGTTCTATATGAATACCTTCCTGCTTAATAATCTCCAGCATTTCGCTTCCAAAGGTATCTTTTCCGACGCTGCCGATCATACTAACTTCAGCACCCAGACGTGCTGCGGCAACGGCTTGATTCGCTCCCTTTCCACCGGGAGATAGAGCAAATGCTTGTCCCATAAGCGTTTCCCCTGCATTCGGTGCCCGGTTCGTACGTACTACCATATCCATATTTAAGCTTCCAATCACAACTATACCCAACTTAAACACCACCAATAATTATTTCTTCAATCTCTTTATCTTAGGGTCTTCCCTTCACATTATCAATCACTTCCGTTGATTTTGCCCCTAATTGGCTATTTTCACTAAATTGACGTTATGCTTTTGTAGATAAAGTGTGCTAGAATGATGGTGCAATCGCTTCCACAACGATTGATGACTGTTTTTTGAGCAAACGTTTGCATCGTAGATAATGCCAGCAGCTTTACTGCAATTCAATCTAATCCGCGATTAGGAGGCTTATCAAGTGAACGAACAAAAATTACCATCAGTAGCTTATTTCAGCATGGAGTACGGGTTACATTCCGATTTTAAAATGTATGCCGGAGGGCTTGGAATTCTCGCCGGTGACTACATTAAGGGAGCTAAAGACATCAATGCTCCTATCATCCCAATCGGGCTGAAGTGGAAACAAGGTTATACGGATCAAAAAATTGATGCGAACGGTAATCCATACGACTCCTATCACAATTATGTTTATGATTTTCTTGAAGATACAGGGGTGAAGGTAACCGTAAAAGTCAGAAAGACCGATGTGGTGTGCAAAGTATGGAAGACTGATTATTTTGGCAACAGCACGTTGTATTTACTGGATACGGATATCCCCGAGAATAATGATGCTTGGATTACTGGACAATTGTACGGCTGGTTCGGTGAGGAACGGATTGCTCAAGAGATCGTACTCGGGATCGGCGGAGTAAAAGCTATGCGTGCTCTGGGCATTCCGATTGATGTCTATCATTTCAATGAAGGCCATGCAGCCTTAGCAGCCATCGAGCTCATTCGTGAGAAGATGTCCGGAGGCAGCACCTTTGAGGAAGCTTGGAAAGCTACTCGGGAAGAGGTTGTGTTCACTACACATACGCCGATAAAAGAAGGCAACGAAACCCATCCGCTCGACCGCTTAGAGTATATGAGTGCATTCAATGGCTTAACCCGCGACCAGATGGAGCGTATCGGTGGTGAGCCGTTCAACATGACGGTTGCCGGTCTGCGACTCTCCCGTATTTCCAATGCAGTGGCTCAGCTTCATGCGGATACAGCCAATAAGATGTGGAAAGAGGTTGCCGGAAGATCGGACATCATTGGCATAACTAATGCCATTCATACCCCTACCTGGGTAGATGAAAGAATGACACAAGCCTATAAACAAAATGACGATTTATGGGCAGTGCATAAGGAAATTAAGGGTGAACTGATTAATTTCATCAAAGAACGGTCCGGCATTAGTCTAAATGCTGACAATCTACTCATTGGCTTCTCACGCAGAGCTGCTCCTTATAAACGCAGTGACCTGATCTTCTCGCAGCCGGAAATTATTGAGCCTTATCTGGAGTCCGGCAAAATACAAATCGTCTTCTCCGGCAAAGCCCATCCTCTCGATGATAACGGCAAAAAAATCGTAAGCAATTTAGTGGCGATGATGAAAAAATATCCGAAGAGTGTTGTCTTCTTGGAGAATTACGATATGACTATCGGCGCACAGCTGACACGCGGTTCTGATATTTGGCTCAACAATCCGCGTAGACCACTGGAAGCAAGTGGTACCTCCGGGATGAAGGCAGCCATGAACGGCGTATTGAACTGCTCTATTCTAGATGGCTGGTGGCCGGAAGCCTGTTTAGATGGCGAGAATGGCTGGCAGATCGGAGACGGCTTCGAGACTACTGACTTCGAGGTTCTGGATAAGCATGATAGTGATGCGCTATACGACACCCTATTGAATCGAGTACTCCCAACCTATTATGAGAATCGTGAACAGTGGGTACAAATGATGAAGAAGAGTATCGAAACCACTCGCACCGAATTTGCCACCAAAAGAATGCTGGATGAATACTATAACAGAATGTACATTAAAAACTAAGTACAGAAAACGGATATTCCTATATCAAAATAGAACAGCGCACCCTCCAGTGATGGTAGAGGTGCGCTGTTTCTTTTTAACTCTGCTTAGTAATTAATCACTCTATCTATCATATATATCTGAATGGGACGACGATTTCCACATACTGTGATGTGTCAATTATTCAAAAAGTGTTGCATTTTCCCCAAAAAACATTAATATAGAACTTATACTAAATCTAAAATCAAATCTTACGAGGTGATTCTATTAATGAGCTCCAATAATAATAATCTTACGACCAGCTGGGGTGCTCCAGTAGGCGACAATCAAAATTCAATGACAGCCGGTGATCGTGGTCCTACTTTGCTGCAAGATGTCCATCTGCTTGAAAAATTAGCCCACTTTAACAGAGAACGTGTTCCTGAACGTGTCGTTCATGCTAAGGGTGCTGGCGCTCATGGGTATTTTGAGGTCACTCAGGATTTAACTCAATATACAAAAGCAAATTTTTTATCTGAGGTTGGCAAGCGTACCCCAATGTTCATCCGTTTCTCAACGGTAGCTGGGGAGCTAGGTTCTGCTGATACTGTAAGAGACCCACGTGGTTTTGCTGTGAAGTTCTATACCGAAGAAGGAAACTATGATCTCGTAGGTAACAATACACCTGTATTCTTCGTTCGTGATGCAATCAAGTTCCCCGACTTTATTCATACACAGAAGCGTGATCCACAGACACACTTAAAGAACCCTAATGCGGTTTGGGACTTCTGGTCTTTATCGCCGGAATCTCTACATCAGGTTACGATTTTGATGTCAGATCGCGGAATTCCAGCTACGCTAAGACATATGCACGGGTTCGGAAGCCACACCTTCAAATGGGTAAATGCCGAAGGCAATGCCGTCTGGGTGAAATATCATTTCAAAACAGAACAAGGCATTAATAACCTTGCTCCAGATCTTGCCGCCAAAATAGCTGGGGAGAACCCAGATTATCATACAGAAGACTTGTTCAATGCTATTGATAAAGGAGATTTCCCAGCGTGGAAGCTCTACGTACAGATTATGCCGATCGAAGATGCGAACACTTACCGCTTTGATCCATTCGATGTAACCAAAGTATGGTCGCAAAAAGATTATCCATTAATTGAGGTTGGCCGCATGGTACTGGATCGCAATCCAGAGAACTACTTTGCGGAAGTAGAGCAAGTTACGTTCTCTCCTGGCTCTTTCGTCCCTGGTATTGAAGCTTCTCCTGATAAATTGCTACAGGGTCGACTGTTTGCTTACGGCGATGCTCATCGTCACCGTGTAGGTCCCAACCATAACAGCCTGCCTATCAACCGTCCAAAAGTAGAAGTGAAGAACTATCAACGTGACGGTGGCATGGCACTCGGTAACAATGGCGGATCCGGTGCCTATTACGAACCTAACAGCTTAGGTGGACCTAAGGAAGCACCACAGTACAAAACATCACCTTTCGAAGTATCTGGAAATGCCGACAGTGTCTCCTACAATAGTGATGACCATTATACACAACCTGGTGACTTGTATCGTCTGATGAGTGAAGAAGAACGTACCCGTCTTGTTCAAAATATCGTAGGCGCTATGACACCAGTTGAAAGTAACGATATTAAACTTCGTCAAATTGTTCATTTCTATAAAGCTGATCCGGAATTGGGACAGCGTGTTGCATCCGGCTTAGGATTATCCGTTCCAGACGGAATATAAGACTGTAATTGCACTTATACAATCAAAGAGGACCTTTACCCGTAAATGGGAAAGGTCCTCTTTGTTCATAAGAAAAGCTAAAACATATAATATATAAGAACGATCACGATGCATAGCGTGGAGACAACAGATAAGCACGAAAAAAAAGTATTCCAGTTATTGCCCTTCATTTGTCTTATACACGACCAGTATACTGCTTCTTTGATGCTCTGCCCCATCACGTGAAGATTTAACTACCGAACCGTAACAGATATTCACAACCTGTTCCTCACGCAGCCCTGCCAAGAACTCATTAGCCTTATTCTCAGCATACGAATTATCAGCATCTACAAACTCTTTTACTTGAATCATCCTGATCTCTCCTTTAATTAATTATAGTTACTTTTTATGTCTAGATTCTATAGGTGAACTCAACGAAATGTACATGGCGTATCACTCCCCTGGTAACATTTAATGTAAAATTATCTTCGAAATATAGTATAGGCATTCCGCAGTTTTCTACGAAATGCCTATAACATCAGCCTATCATAGCACCCAACTATACAATAGTCAAACGTTTTAAATACAATATTTAGTAAGAATTTATTGCCTTTGCAAAATGGATTGGATTTACATATAGAAGCTGTTATACTGATCAGAAGGTTCCCTCTAGGGGACCTCTATTTGTATAGGAGGGATTTTAATATGGCAACGCGTCATAACAAATTTGCAAAGAATGTGCTACTTAGAGGGGGTGAAATCTACTATGAACCATAGTCTAATTTATGAAGGCTCAAGGACACAACTGGTCCAGCAGCTTATTTATTTTGATGAGGAAAAAATCGCATTTCTAAATCAGTATTTCCCGGAACGAAGCAAACAAAGAAGTAATGCTGAAACGCTGTTGTCCCGTTATTGCTCCGAGCTGGAACAGTTACTTTCCCGTTTCAATGGTGAAGAATTGAATTCACTCGTATTGATTGGAAGTCAGCTTCAGCTACGCTACTTAGACGACAATACTACAGATACCTACATCATCGTATTTCCAAACCAGGCAGAACCCAATGATAACAAGATTTCAATGTTCTCGCCTATTGGCATGCAGTTGCTGTTAGCTCAGATCGGCAGTACATGTCAGCTAGCTATTCCTTCAGGTGAGTTATCAGTAAAAATCGAAAGTATTAAGTTTGTGAATTGTGGTGAGGTAGCCGTTCTTATTTAAGCCCACTCGCACAGATCACCAACATTAACAGCGTCCCTTTCCAGTCTTATGGAAGAGGACGCTGTTCATCTATTCAGCCTGATAAACACTCTTCATACTTTTATTTGAGCCTCAATCCTTCACCCAGTTTACTGACTGATTTTTCGATACGAGATACTCTGGTTTCAGGTCTTTTCGCCGCTTCGATCCAAGATACATATTCCTTCTGATAAGAATAAGCCAGACCGTTATAATAAGCTTCTGCCTGCTCATAGCTACTCAGCGCATCAAGGAAATCCTCTGGGGCTTCTACCTCCCGTAATTGATGATCTTGCTCCATCGTCACCTGCACGATATCACCGGGTTGAACTTTGGCTAGATCACGTAGTTCTTTCTTTACCACCATAAAATGCTTTCCGTTTCCGTGGGGCATAAGCGTTCCTCTATAGGGGATTCCATTTACACTTCCTTTTACCTGTATTCTGGACTTTGTTTCAAATATTTGTTCGGCATCAAAAGGGACGTTAAGATAAGTCCAGCTCCCACTTGCATCAGGTCGCACTAATTTAGCTTCAAATTCAAACATTGCTACCTCCTCAACTAAAAGCCCTAATTTCTATTGTATCCATATGAATGTAACTATACAAAAAAACACCTGCCTATAATAGACAGGTGTTTCTTAATTATAAGCGGGTGATGGGAATCGAACCCACGCTATCAGCTTGGAAGGCTGAAGTTCTACCATTGAACTACACCCGCAAAGGTATAAAATCGGGATGACACGATTTGAACATGCGACCCCCTGGTCCCAAACCAGGTGCTCTACCAAGCTGAGCTACATCCCGTCAAAACATGTAATTACTTATTAATAAAAATGGCGCGCCCTGAGAGATTCGAACTCCCGGCCTTTTGATTCGTAGTCAAACGCTCTATCCAGCTGAGCTAAGGGCGCAAAAATTATGGAGCGGAAGACGGGAATCGAACCCGCGACCCTCGCCTTGGCAAGGCGATGCTCTACCGCTGAGCCACTTCCGCAAAATATGGTGCGCGTGAAGGGACTTGAACCCCCACGTCGTGAAACGCCAGATCCTAAGTCTGGTGCGTCTGCCATTCCGCCACACGCGCACACTTTAAAAATAATGGTGAGCCATGAAGGACTCGAACCTTCGACACCCTGATTAAAAGTCAGGTGCTCTACCAACTGAGCTAATGGCTCTCATAAATGGCTGGGGATATAGGATTTGAACCTATGCATGACGGAGTCAAAGTCCGTTGCCTTACCGCTTGGCTAATCCCCAACAATAATTAACTAAATGGCGGAACCGACGAGATTCGAACTCGCGATCTCCTGCGTGACAGGCAGGCATGTTAGGCCAACTACACCACGGTTCCAAAGACATAATGCATAAGTGAAAATTGGTTGCGGGGGCAGGATTTGAACCTGCGGCCTTCGGGTTATGAGCCCGACGAGCTACCGGGCTGCTCCACCC
>NZ_CDRJTB010000074.1:0-31748 GCF_976954365.1 Paenibacillus sp. Marseille-Q9583 | reverse complement strand
CACTAGAGAGTGGGTGGCTCTCCTCTTCCAGGATCGACGTCTTATAGAAATACTGCTGCGGTATCGTTGAACGGATGGTCAGGTCGGTGCTCTGATGACTCATGTTGTACCAGCGAAGCAGTAGGTCTCCGGTCTGCTCGTTCATTTTTAGAGAAGAAAATGCGAGCTCCTGATTCTCCCATTCGAATGGAGTATACACCGGAGCAATCGCTCCTTCATGTACATCAGTCTGACATACGACCCAAGGAATCTGGAATTGATACGCTTCAGCAAAAGCACCTGAGGTTATACCATCTCCTGTGTGTGGGATGAGCTCCATACGTACAACGTGCTCTCCGAGACATTGCGCTTCTGGAGTTGGGAACAAACCCCAGTCTCCCAGTTCACCCACGCTACGGAGTAATGTAATCGCAATGGTGTTACGACCATCTCTTAGCACTTCATATTCATTTAATCCAAAGTTAGCGACAGTTAGACCGGCTGTTTCATTACTGATATCAACAAAGGCCTGCTGATGCTGCGTGTTACTCGGATTCATCCATTCTGTAGCTGGCTCAATATTCCGCTCTGCAACCTCGAACATCGAATCCACATGATGTGTGGCGGCGTTCAAATCTGTCGGAAATAGCGCACGAATCCGGTGATCTTTGGCTTTATTGTCTATCGTCGTTTCGATATGCAGCCCCTTCCCGCCCCGCTCCAAGCTAATTACGGTACGAAGTTTAAGAATGACTGTGTCACTACTGCGCTGCGCTTTCCGCTCCGGGTAGTACACAAGGGCACGCTGTTCCTCGTCCAGCTTATTATCTGCTGAGGCTGGAATCTCCCAATCATGCTTAATTTCCACAGATGCTCGATAAGGTGTATTTTCCAGAACGCAAATATTCGCCTGTAGTCCCTTGGTCGTTAAAGCTTGTTCACCCTCTGGCTGTTTATACATGTATTCATTCCCAATATCACCTGTGTTCTCATACACACCAAGATCCCGGTAGGTCATGCCACTGGCTTTGTCACTTAGCGTAAATGAACCATTATCATGGATCACTACTTTGATGGCCTCATTCTCCAACACCCGATCCCCTTGAAGCAAAGATTCAGGAGCTATAGGCAACCCTGCGTTAGCACGACGAACCCACGCATATGCACAAAGACCCAGCGCCGGAACTTGCACAGCTTCAAAGGTAAGTCTTACTCGGCGGCACATATAGGGCTGGCGGAATTTATCGTCAGGCAAATCATAACCAAACTGAAGACCCAAATCCTCCATCTGGCATGGAATGGTATTCCCTTGATCGTCTACTAATTCACGACCGTTTAAGTCAATATCTTTCATACGGCTAGCCGTTTCTTCTAGAGAGAAACCCTCTCTCAAATATAGACGTGCCGCATCAATTTCTATGCTTACTGTACCCGTGCGTCTCCACCCTGTCATATTCATGACTACTAACGGAAGCACTTCTTCACCATATGCTGCAAAACCGGACGTATCCACAGCTTCAGCGATCATGCGCTTACTATCATCAACAATGGTCTCTGCTACATGACGGCTTTTATCAAACCGGGTTACCATTTCTCGATGTACCTCATCCACGCTGCAGCCACAAATGCTGTCGTGAGGATGATTCTGCATTAGCGTCTTCCAGGCATAGGTGAACAGATGATGAGGGTAATCTTTGCCCAATACATGTGCGAATGAAGCGAGTGGCTCGGCCACCTTTTCAAGCAAGACTTGACCTTCCTGATTCATCTGTTTCAAATAGACACGAGCAGATGCGGTATTCACTAACGTCCCCCATCCGTCAGTGTGCTGGCTCCGCAGTTCGCCCTTTACGGTCGACAAATTGTTGTGATCCATTACATCCTCTACAGCTTTAAGGTAATCAGGGAAGTTGGAATGGATAAACTCCATATCTGGATATAGCCGCTTCGCAGTTTCAATAGCCTCCGGCAAATCCAGTTGAGCCGGTTGATGATCGCAGCCGTTCATGAATAATAACTCGCCTGTAGAGGCAAATTTCCGAGCATCTGTTAACTTCTTCTCCCAGAACTCTTTTGCCTCCGATTCATTCACTGGCACTTCGTTTCCGTTCGAATACCAATTCGCAAATAGAATTCCAAGCACTTTCGATCCATCCGGACCTTCCCAAATCAGCTCGGAGAACGAAGATTCATATCCACCGTCCGATACTGTATTGTTGAATCCAGTCGGCTTTACACCTCTTCCAAAAAAGGCATTATTGATGCCTGATTGCTTCATTAATTGTGGAGTCTGACCCACTAGACCAAAGGTGTCCGGAAAATAACCGATCTTAGAAGGTTCACCGTAACGTTTCGAATCCTGATGACCAATCTGCATATTACGTACATTTGCCTCTCCGCTGGTAAGGAAAGCATCTTGCAGAATATACCAAGGTCCAATCAGAAGACGACCTTCCGTAATATGTTTTTGTAGACGATCTTGATTCTCGGGACGAACTTGAAGATAATCTTCCAGAATGATTGTCTGTCCATCAAGATAAAAGCTCTTAAATTCACCATCCTCATCCAATCGATCCAGCAATTCATCGACCAGTTTAATAAGGCGTACATGATGCTTTTCATATGGAAGATACCATTCCCGGTCCCAGTGAGTATGAGAAATAATATGGGCAGTCTGAGGTTTAATAGATTTATCTAAACGTTCCAATGTGAAGACCTCCTTATATGCAATACGTACTCTCTACTAAGATGCTTAATGTAGTAGATGTGGATATGTTATATGGATTTCAACTTCCTGCTGGCGATACACGCCAAGAAGATCACCTTTATAGTCCGTAGCAAACAGGACTGAACGTTCCTGTTCTAACAAGAACGCGTAGGATCGGCCAGTGGCTGAATCCTTCACCTCGATCTTCGCATCCTGAGCATATTCCGATACGAAGGTGAAGAGAGCTCCTGTATCAAAGCTCAATTTCCGTCCGTAGATACCTACTAAGTCCCCTCCGCTAATCCACTCCAAGTCACAGTCAACATGAGCAGCATGGAGCGCGTAGCGATACAGTGCAGATGTAGTATCACTTCGGTCGCTCAATTCAACGGGCAGTGGACTCCATAAGAGTCGACCCTTGCCAAGCGGGATGTTTATAACTGAGTCTATAGTAGAGCTTCCGCTTCCGCCGGATTCGTGAATCATCGTTTCCTTCGATACCTCAGCAATCCGTCGGTGACCGAAGGAGACGGGGAGTTCTTGGCCTTGAAGGCTAAGAACTTCTTCACGGCGCACATTACGCAATTCACGCTTGCCAAGAATATCACTTAAGCGCTCTGAAGAACGCCAGTAAGCATCAATGTCGAGCGGGCCTGTAGCAAGCAATACCGCACCTGTCTCTTCAACGATGTGTAACAACCTTTCCATCGCTGCATCATCGAAGTTATGTGCGCTTGGCAGTATAATAAGCTTCACAGGATGGTTCTCCAAATCATCTAGGTGGTATTCAGAAGCCCCTCTAAAAGGCATCTTTAGATCATATGAAAGAATACGGGTAAGCTCTGTTGTAGCAGCGAAAGCCAGCTTCCGGTTAGAGAAATCATTCGAATACGGAAACACCACAGCGATCTCTTCCAGTTTCCGATCTCCAAATACGTCACGAATGCCTTCTATAAATTCCCCGAAGTTATAAGAGACATCCGCCTCTGGCTTTTCGGTTCCATCTGCTCTCAATGCTCCTATATGGGACTCATTCGCATTATCCATATAGAAGTTCGTATTCCAAATCCAGTGTATGGCCCCCGCACCAGCAGTTCCAAACGCATAGGCATATTTGCGTTCGAGTAGATTTCGCAGCTCTAGCTCCGAACGTTTGGCTCGTCCATCAGGAGTTTCTACATACATGACGCCAGTCTCTTGAATTAGGTTTGGCTTATAAGGCGTCTTGGCAAAGATGCCATCCCACACCAGATAATCATTAAACCACCAGGAGTGTACAGTGGTGTAATCCACCGCCTCCTCGTAGAAGAACGGCGAAGGTCGCTGCGCCCCTAGCCCTTCATCCTGCCCAACCGTAACCATCTGATCTGGACATTGCTCCTTAATGGTGTCATATAACTGCTTCACCCACCGGTTATGCATATCCATGGAGAACAAGCAATAATCAAGCCAACGCGTCCCTTTTTTAGCACTGTGCATATCCTGTGCATCGAAGTTCATCTCTTTCGCTTCTGGCAGCCCTGCCGATGCAAAGTCCGGAAGCTGTGCGGGTGTCATATTCCAACGTTCCTGTAGTACTGCGATTTCCCCATGTCTATGTCGAAGCCATTCTATGAAAGCTTGTTGCTCGAAGCGATCATGACATGAACTCGGACCCTCCGAGAAAATCCGTGCCGGATCAAACATCGACGGTTCATTAATAAGATCCCAATCTACATTCGAAGACGCTTTATGACGAGATACAATAGAACGAATGAACCGCTTCTGAGCCTCAATACTTTGTGGGTCCAAATAAGGATTTACCCCTCCCCACGTTTCCGGTGTGAAGGAGAAGAACGTGAAAGTCACCTGAAGATCATGTTTCTTCGCCGTCATGATAAAGGCATCAATCGCTCGCAGTACCTCTTCTGAAACATGACCATCGTCTTGCATCACATTACGATAAGCAGTCCAGATTCCTGTTCGGATCCAGTTAATCCCTGCCTTCCGCATTTGACCCATATCGCGATCCCATACCCCAACGTTCGGCAGAAATAGAAATTTCCGTGCCACATCACTCGTCATATAAGTCATACCCACAACAGGTAGCGGACGCCCATCTTTTATGAAATAATCTCTTCCACTCGTTACCGGTTTACCTGCTGCCAGAAGTTCAGGGGCATGCCCCCAGAATCCTTGACGTAGAATGCGGACCTCACCATCACTGGCTTCCGCTTCGCAGACCACTTGGAACAGACCACTCCTAATTTCCAGAGGAATAGGCACCCGAACGATGTTAAGCTCAGCATTAGCCTTCATCTCCAGACTATGGGACCAACGTAAGGAGGGATCGGATTCATGCTCAACATGCATTGTGAACTTCCAATTATCTTCATTTCGCAAAGAAGGTTTCACCCGCTCAAGCTGCTGAATCTGAAGTGTCAGAGAAGCCCGTTCTCCTGACTCATATGACGCGTAATTCGGCTTAACCCACATTTCCGTTACACCCTTACTACAGAAACGAACCCACTCAGACATCGCGGATAGCCCTTTTTCCTTCCATAAAGAAGCCGTTGCAGCCGTATTTACGAACAGCCAGCGTGAGCCTGCAAATAAACCAATCGTATTCTCCCAAAGAACTACTGGAGCAGCTGTTTCCCGCCCCTCATGCGTTATTCCCTTCAAAAGTGGGTAAATCCGTGTGCTCATCGGACCTGCTGACCCCATTTGATGGGGTAAATCACTCGTCTTCGTCGTATGTGGCACAAGATTCCATGTCTCTTCACTCGCTATAAAAAGAGCCTCTTGCCCCTTAAGCAAAGGAATGATATCTGATGCAAGCAAGGATTGGTTGCGAGAACAATCAACACGCAGTACCTCATGAATAGATAGCTCTTGATGATAAGAGGTCTTCTCCGCTTCCACATGCCATTGTTCATTTTTCCAGCGAACGGGTTGTTTGAAGGGGGCACCTCCAATGCTGATCAGCCCACCACCTCTTTGCAAATATCCAAGAATGTCTATCCATGCCGCTTTTGGAAAATAGGGTGCATGCAGATTAATGAAACATCCACCTTCGGTTTCCTTAAGTGTTGCTGCAAGCTGATTCGCATTCACGATCATACCGAACTCACGCATGGATTTAATCGCGTCACTAGGAATCGCATTGGGAATTGGGAAATCAGAATCATAGAATATGATTACCGGTCTGCTCATAGTAGTCCTTCCTTCATAGTTTTGTAGACTAGTTGAGAGAACAGACTATTGGACCAGGCAAACCATTTTCTAGTGAATATATTCGGGTCATCCACATGAAATCCTTCATGCATAAAACCAGTCTCCGCATCCGTAGCCTCTAGCATCGCAAGCATGTCCAGCTTCTCTTCCTTCGTGGAAGCCGTCAAACCTTGCATAGACAATGCCATATGCCAGATATAATCTTTCGGAGTATGTGGACTGCCAATCCCTTTCGCTGCTGTTCCTTCAAAGTAAAAAGGATTCTCCTTACTCAGCGCAAATCGGCGTGTATTCTGATAAATCTCATCATCTGCTGTAACATAGCCGAGATAAGGAATCGACATGAGTCCCGGTGTTCCCGCATCATCCATCAAGCAGTAGTTGCCATAGCCGTCGGTCTCATAAGCGTAGATGGGTCCAAATTTCGGATGACGATGAATACCATACAGCTTGATTCCATGATCAATGTCCGCTTCTAATGCTTTAAGCTCTCGTAGAAATTCAAGATCACGGAATACCCATTCTGCGAATTCCTGCATATGACGTAAGGCAACAACGGCAAACATATTCCCCGGGATATTGTAATGGAAGTCGCAAGCATCATCGCTCGAACGGAACCCGGACCAGACCATTCCCGTGTAATTCACAGGCATACCAAGCCCATTGTTGCGCAGCGTATCTTCAGGAATGCCATTATTACGCGTAAAGCGGTAAGGGGATAACTCAGCATGGTGTTGCTCTGTTCTAAACAAGTTGTATATTTTGACCATCGCTGCTTTAAAACCGGCGTCGAATATATCAGCCTTCCCCGTTTCTTTCCAGTAAGCATAAGCTAGACGCATGGAGAAACAGAGGGAATCGATTTCAAATTTACGTTCCCACACCCATGGGGACATTTCCGTAATATCGCTAGTGCTCCAATGCCAATCATTTGCAGTTTCATTAAATGCATTGGCGTAAGGATCGATATGAATATACTCGATATGACGTTTAATTAGACCGCTAATGATTCGTTGAAGATCCGGGTCATTCTTCGCAAATGGCACATAATGCATCACCTGCTCCACAGAGTCTCGTAACCAAGAAGCTGGGATATCTCCAGTAATGATAAATGTTGTTCCATCGTCCATAAGCTTAGTCGTTGTTTCCAGTGTATTCGGGAAGCAGTTCTTGAAGAGCTGCAATAGTTTAGGCCGATGCGCTAATTCCTCCTCTGCTTCGTTCAATACCTCTTGAATAGCTTGTGGAAGCGGAAGCTTCGGCATTGAGATGGATGGCAGTCTGAATTGTTCCATATTTCCACTCCTTATGATAAATATGAGTATAGATAGAGAGACGGGCAGCTAGGCTGCCCGTCTCCACTAATCCTATTGTGTTGCTTTTAGTGATTAATCGTAGGCGTGATACGTTCAAAGCTTATTTCTTTGTCTGGTTCCACTCATCAAGCTGCTTTTGAACTTCTGCAATGACTTTATCCAGTCCAGCTTCTTTAAATTTCTTGGTTGCTTTTGGCAGATATGTTTTAGGATCAACAGAACCTGTGTAAAGCGCTGGCATAAATTCTTTAGTTACGTTGTTGATGGCTGCTACTTCTGTTTTTACAGGTGTAGGATCAAATGCAAAACCGAAGGTAGGGGCTTCTTTTGACGAGTCATTAAACTTCTTGAAAGCATCCCATTTATCAGCAGGGTCATCAGCATGCAGATAAGTCAGTAACATATTTCCAAGCGTAAAGCCTGGCATTGCATAGCTATCTTGCATAGCCGGCAAATCTTCAATGACATTCTCGGAGATTTTCTTATAATGAGTGCCTTCGATGCCATAGTTGAGCAAATTGCGCAGGTACTTATCTGTATTCAAAAGGTTCAAGAACATCATGGCCCGTTCAGGATCACCTGAGGTAACGGAAATCGCGTGCATCGAACCTGCGGCAGATTGAGTATACACATAAGGCTCATGCATAGGTGAAGTTACAATTTCATAACCTGCTGAACGTGACCAACCTTTTTCTGCATAAGGCTGTGTAATTTCGCGATCGGCAAACCATTTACCGGTCTTAATGTTATCAATACCTTCCAGTGTTGCAACGTCCGGACGTAAGTAACCTGCTGTGTAAAGTCTGCGCATCGTATCTAACGATGTTGCAAGTTCAGGTGTCTCCAGAATATTAACAACCTTACCATCTGTGGAATCCATATAGACCCCGATAGGCAGCTCATCACCTAGTACATAGTCAAATGGCATGAAGGGTTTAAAGCCTTTAGGAACTGCTAGCGGCGTAATGTCCGCAGGCTCATTCTCTTTAATCGTTTTAAGTAGTGGCTCTAGATCATCCAATGTACGAATATTGGAAATGTCCATCTTGTATTTATCAACATATTTCTTATTGAAGCGCCATACCCATTGCTGTCCAAGCTCCTTATTTACAGGAACACCATAGATCTCACCTTTAATTTTAGTTCCTTCTAAGAAACGTGGGTCCAAAACTTCTTTTGTTTCCTTTCCATACTTATCTAGCAGATCATTCAGACCCAAGAAGGTACCGTTAGCTGCGTTACGGCGGAAATCATTTGTCCAAGAAGAGGTAAAGGCAATGTCATAAGGCTCACCAGAAGCGGTAATGACTTGCATCTTCTTATCGTAATCACCCCAATCGAACATCGTAATGTTCAACGTCGCATTAATTTTTTCTTGGGTATATTTATTAACTTCTTTTAATACAAGATCCAAATCCTTTTGAGGTCCACCAATTAAATACATCTTCAGCTCATATGGCTTTAATTCCGATGTATTCCCTGCTGAATTCCCTGCTGCCGCTGAACTATCTGTTTCTTTGGCTGCATTTGAATTATTATTATTCGAACCACATCCAGCAAGAAGGCCAGACAAAAGCATTGTTCCTACAAGAGCGAGCGTTAAACTTTTTTTCGCTTTCATTTCTATTTTCCCCCTTTAGATTAATTAACTTTTTATTTATATCGTTTCCTAAACCAGCGATACGAATAAATACATCTTAGAGCACTACTCTTTTAAAGAACCTACAGTTAAGCCTTGTACAAAATACTTTTGGAAGAACGGATACGCTAGAGCTATAGGCAAGGTTGCCAGTACAACCATCGCCATACGAACGGTTTCTGTCGGCAAGGTCGCAGCAATCTCAAAGCTTGATCCCATCTGCATGCTGTTCTGGATAACAAACTCCATATTATTCTGAATGCGCATCAGCATCGCTTGGAGCGGTACAAGACTCGCATCATCTATGTACAGCAGCGCATTGAACCAGTCATTCCAATAGCCCAGTGTACAGAACAATCCAATCGTTGCAATCCCCGGTAATGAGATCGGAAGGACAATTTGCAGGAATGTCCGAAACTCCCCGGAACCATCAATTTTCGCAGCCTCAATGAGTGCATCAGGCACTGAGGTCTGAAAGAAGGTCCGCATCACGAGAATGAAAAAGGCATTCATCGCTATTGGCAAGATTAAAGCCCATATCGTGTTGTACAAATGTAAAAATTGCGTGGCCACAATATAGTTCGGTACCATTCCGCCTGAGAATAACATCGTGAAGAAGGCGAAGAAGCTGAAAAAATTACGATAGCGGAATGATCTTCGAGAAAGAACATAGGCGTAAGTTGTAATCAGAAACAAGCTAATGAGCGTACCCAGTACAGTAACCACCAAGGTCACTCCAAAGGAACGAAATAACTGATCACCTGTGTTAAAAACAAACTGATATGCTGCCAAACTAAATTTCTCTGGAATTAAGCTAAATCCATTTAAAGCGAGTACCTTCTCATCTGTAAAAGAAATGGCTATGACAAACAAGAACGGAAACACACAGGTAAAAGCGAAAACTCCAATGATAATATTGAGGACCACATTCCAAAAAGGAGTAATGGCGTTGTTGTCGACTTCTTTTGGCTTACGTTTGAATATTTCCATAACGTCAATAACTCCTTTCTAGAATATCGCGTTTTCTTTGCTGATTTTTTTTACAATAGAATTCGTTACAAGCACCATGATAAATCCTACGATCGATTGATATAGACCGGCTGCTGTACTCATCCCTAGGTTTCCTGTCGTACTCATGCTTCGATAGATATAAGTATCGATAACATTCGTTACAGAGTATAGAACACCAGAATCCCGAGGAATTTGATAGAATAGACCGAAGTCAGATCTAAAAATACCACCAATCGCTAGAATAGTTAGCGTTACCATTAAAGGCTTAAGCAAAGGAAGTGTAATGAACTTAATTTGCTGCCATTTGCTGGCCCCATCAATCATAGCTGCTTCATAATAGGACTTGTCGATACCCGCTATGGCTGCTAAGTAAACCACACTCGAATACCCGATAGATTTCCATATGCCCATGAAAATAAGGATATATGGCCAAAAGCGAGTATCCCCATACCAGGAAACAGGATCGCCTCCGAAGTACACAATCACTTGGTTCAGGATCCCTTTATCTACACTTAGGAAACTGAACGTAAAGAAACTAATGATAACCCAAGAAAGGAAATACGGCATAAACATCGCCGTTTGATACGCTTTGGCCATCCGTTTGTTCACAAGTTCATTCAAGGTGATTGCGATACCCACCGCAAGCACTAGCCCGAGAGAGATCAACGCCAAGTTATACAGGATCGTATTTCTTGTAATAATATAGGCGTCTTCCGTAGAGAACAAAAAGTTAAAATTCTCAAGCCCAACCCACTTACTATTTAAAACGCTTGCAAAGAATCCGTCCCGATGAATCTTGAAATCCTTAAATGCAATAATGGTTCCGAACATCGGTAAGTAACAAAAGATTAGGAACCATATTGTCCCCGGTAATACCATAAACCACAGTACTTTATCCTTATTTAAGCTTTTGAAAAATGCAGACACTATTCTACATCCCCCTTCTCTATCCCCAAACAATCCCCGTAATTCCCTTTCGATCTTATTTCCTTGCCCCTTTAACTATCTTTAATTCTGCGCTATAAAAGCGGTTTCATAAAGTTGAAAAACTCCAGAATGATATGTAAAAATTAAAGATCACAAGAATAAATGACCTCTGCGAGGCTTGAAATCCCTTAAGATTTGAACACAAGCTAAAACGCCTTCGACGTCCTTTTTAGGACGGTAAGCGTTTGTGCGAGAATTATAAGGAAAAAGTATAGCGTGAAACTTATATTTTCTTATAATTAAAAAAAGGAAACATTCTCGTGACCAACGTTCGTGAACCCTCCACTTGAACGTGATACCCGGGAACATTTCCTAAATCCTACGCCTTTTCTTTTTTATACATCTTTCGAAGTTCTGTTGGAGATATGCCTACTGATTTTTTGAACTGGCGATAAAAATACGCCGGATCTAGATACCCTACTTCAGCTGCAATTTCATTGGTCAATAACGTAGTTTGAAGCAGCAGTTGTCTTGCTTTTTCAATTCGGAATTGATTCACATAATCAGAGAAGCTTCGCCCCATCTCCTTCTGAAATAGCTGTCCCAAGTAAGTAGGATGCATATTCATTCGCTGACTGAGCGTCTTCAGAGATAGTTCTTCTCTATAATGTTTGCTCACTTGATCCACCATATATCTCATATTTGGACTGAGTTCATCACTCACTAGCGATAATTGGTCCAGCGTTTCATTCACACTTTCCTGCACATGATGAAGCAGCTGCTCAATGGTATGGATGTGTAGCAAAGGATTAAACACAGCACTGAAATTACAATTCTTCTCCATATTCTTAGCGATCAACATTAATTCAATCGCCACGTTGTAATTATCAATGCGTGTAATCACGCCACATCCGAACAGCTTTTGGAATGTTTCTGCGATAAATTGATTTGCCGCCTCACGCTCTCCAGATAATAATAGTTTAGTAAATACTTCATAATCAATTTCGAGCTTTTCCTCGTGTAACACCATCTTCGAAAGTTGGTCCACATCTATAATCGGGTAGCCCGGCAGCATCAGATGATCCACATATAAACTTTTCGCTTTTTTATAACTTTGTGGTACTTCTTGAAAAGTATATTCCTTACTTCCTATCGTAATCCAGACAGACTTTCCTAATTCATGCATAATCTCACATTGCACTTGTTGCAACATGCAATACATTTCTTCTTTGTTCTCATCTTCAGTCGATTCCGCAACAATAAGAACAAGATCACCTTCCATATCTATAAAAACAATAACTGTTCCGCGCTCTGCTACGGACTGCACAGCGATACGATAACATTCTTCCATAAGTTGATTAGGGTGCAGTTGACCCTCATCCTCTTCATGTTCCGTAATAAGCCGAATCGCAGCCACCGTAAAACATGAACAGTCCAGGGAAATATTTAAGACTTTTGAACGATGCAATAGCTCCTGTCGATCTATATTTCCAGTGACCCAACGATTTAGAATATTGTTACGTAAAACTTGCTGATCCTCCTTCGCATGAAATTGTTCAACATCCTCTTGATTGAGGGCCTCAACAATTTGCTCAATGGTCGATTCTAATTCTTTTATGTTAATGGGTTTAAGAATATAATTTTCAATGCCTAAACTCATTCCAGCTTTTAAATACTCAAATTGTTCATATCCGCTTAAGATAATAAATCTCATTTTTGAATCAAATGACTTAATTTGTTGAATGAGTTCAAGTCCCGTAAGCTTTGGCATCGTAATATCTGTAATTAATATGTCAATGGCTTCATTATGGCTATGCAGAAATTCTAAAGCTTCTTCCCCATTACTCGCTTGCCCTGCGATTCTTAGTCCATAATCTTCCCATTCGATTACTGAACGTAATCCTTCAAGAATAAGAGGTTCATCATCCACAATAAGTATGTTGTGCATTATTTAATACTCTCCCTTACCACTGGTATATTCATGATGACTGTTGTTCCTACACCTAGCTCACTAGCAAGCGATAATCCATATTCAATCCCATAATAAAGCTTAATTCGCTCATTCACATTACATAGTCCAAGCGAGGAAGGTGGTGCATCCATTCGCATACTGACTTGAAGTGTTTTTTGAAGCTCCGTTAGCTTACTGGGAATAATCCCATTTCCGTTATCTCCAATAGCAATTTGAATGTTACCTTCTGATTCAGTTACTTCAATACGAATTAAGTTATCAGAGCGTTCGGGCCTGAATCCGTGAACAATATAATTTTCAATGACCGGCTGAATCAGCAGTTTAACGATAGAACAATTCATAGCCACTGGACTTATTCGCGACTCAATTTGAAGCTTATCTTTATGCCTAATCTGAAACAGCTCAAGATATAGATTGCAATATTCAATCTCATCAGCGATGGTAACAACCATACTTTTCTTAATCATCGTTCGGAATAAGGTTGATAAAATGTAAATCATCTGACCTACATCCTTCGCACCTTGCGAAATAGCCCGCATCCTTATAGCCTCAAGCGTATTATATAAAAAATGCGGATTAATCTGTGATTGAAGTGCAACGAGTTCTGCATTTTTTTGCGTAATTTCTGAAATGTAAACTTTATTAATATACAGCTCTAGTCTTTCACACATATAGTTAAAATTGTTGGCAATGAGCTGCAATTCATCCTCTCGGTTAAGATGAATGCGCGTGCTTAAGTCGCCTTCCTGTAAGCGCTTCATAGATTTGACGATGATTTTCACTTTTTTTGAGAAACGTAAAATTATTCCGTATGTTATGGACATTGCCGCAACAATAAGTGCTGCCGTAATCCCGATAATCCAATTTCGTACTACCACCATTTCTTTATTGACCTGCGACTTCTGAATGATTCCTGCCACAATAAGACCTGAGCTATTCGTTGTATTTAAGTTAACTTTGGATAATCCATCCAGTGCAGTCCAGCTGTCTGAATAAAGACCAGCGATATGCGGATACTGCTGTCCCATATACTTTCCTAAGGAATCATATATGACGTCACCGCTTGGTGTTAAGACCAACACTTGACCATTATTCTCTGTACCTTTCGTACCAAGCCATTTTGAAATAAGTTCAACATCAAAATCTATAATGAGCATACCGATCGTTTTCAATGAAATCGGATCTTTAAGCTCCCTAGTCATCGTATACAAATTGTTATTGTCTTCCCTTATTTCCTTAAGTAATAATTTTTTCTCATGCGAGACCCAGCCATTCTTGGGTATGGGTGATTTTTGCTCCGAAATATCTAAATCTCTTTTGTAGAGCTGTCGTGTATTATTTTTATATAAATAATAAAATTCTTTCTCAGTGCTGTATAAGATAACGTCAGAAATACCACTTTTCTGATTCAAATACGTTTTGAAGTAAGTATCGAACGTATGGGGTACAAAGCTCCCAATTTCAGCAAACTGATCTAAACGATATTTAAGATAATCTCCATAATCATGTTGCAAAAAGTAAGACAAATCCTCACTTACAGAAGCATCACTATAGATTTGCTGGATGGCCAATTGGATCCCTTCGTACTGCTGATTCATATATAAACTCACGTAATCCAATACCTCTCGATTAGCATCAACATGTTGACGCGTGATCGTCTGTTCATAGTATTTATAAACGGTAATGGAAGAGGCAATTAACGTGATAATGATGATGGAAGAATATATAGCTAAAATTTTATTAAACAGTTTTTTTCGTAAATGATTTTGATAAAATTTTTTTATATTCAAACAAATTCACCTTCCTTCAAAATCTACCCTTTAGGATTAGAAGCTTAACACCACCTTTCTTTTTGTGCAATGGGAGCGCATTCATTTTTAGATGTAAATCTTTCCTCCTCACATATTTTTTCTTTATCATGAGTTTACATCTCGCTTAAAATCGTCTATAGTTGGTTTCTACCCCCCAAACAAACCTGTAATCACCCTATAAGTCTTATATTCCTCGTCCCCCATCAAGATTATGGAGGGCTATTACTCATGTTTCTAACCAAACGTAAACTTAACTCCCAACTAAACGAGATTTCCGAATATCGTTACCGGGATCGTATACACATTCCTTTTTTCAATTCTATGATTGACGAACAAGGTGAAATTGCAGCGGAACCACCCGTGGATGGAGAATGGTCTAAGCTACAAGTTGGCGATACCTGGAAAGGCCGCGATTTGTATTTATGGCTAACGACACAGATAGACGTACCCGCCTCTTGGGCAGGACGCAGGGTACTGGGTCGATTTGATTTTGGCGAGACGGGTGCCGGAAACAACTCCGGCTTTGAATCTTTGTTCTTTTATAATGGTAAACCCTATCAAGGTGTAGATTCCAATCATACAGAAGTGTTCTTGCCGGATGAAACGGTAGGTACGCAGCTTCCTCTTACCTTCCGTTTATGGTCGGGACTAGAAGGTGGCGGACCTAAAAAAGATCAAACACATGGCATTCGTATGGCAGAAATTTGTTGGCTGGACGATGCAACGGATGATTTCTACTTTACTGCACTTGCTGTAGTTGAGACGCTGAACGTACTCGATTCAAAAACACCAGAATATACACAGCTACTAAGTACAGTAGACCGCTCGTTTCTTCTGATTGACTGGTCTCGTCCAGGTTCAGAGGTCTTCTACGCTTCAATCGAGGAAGCTCGTAATTATTTGCGTGATGAAATCAATAAAATGGAAAAGTCTTCGCCAGTTACTGTTACCTGTATTGGTCATACCCATATTGATGTAGCTTGGTTATGGCAATTGAAGCATACCCGTGAGAAATGTGCGCGTTCCTTCTCGACCGTACTCCGTCTGATGGAAATGTTCCCTGACTATACTTTTTTACAGACTCAACCTCAGCTCTATGAATACATCAAAAACGATTATCCAGAAATCTACGAGAAGATTCGTGAACGTGTAGCTGAAGGACGCTGGGAAGCTGGCGGTGGCATGTGGCTCGAGGCAGATTGTAACTTGACCTCAGGTGAGTCTCTTGTCCGTCAATTGCTATATGGCACTCGCTTCTTACGTAATGAATTTGGTGTTGAATGTGATTATTTATGGCTGCCGGACGTATTTGGCTACAGCTGGTCCTTGCCACAAATTCTAAAAAAATCAGGAATTAATACGTTTATGACCACGAAAATTAGCTGGAATCAATACAACCGCATGCCACATGATACCTTCCAATGGCGTGGTATTGATGGCACTGAAGTATTAACACACTTCATTACAACACCAGAGCCTTGGTCTGAAGAAGATTCTTGGTTCTACACCTATAATGGCCGTATCATTCCTAAGACTGTAAAAGGAATTTGGGATACGTACCGGGATAAAGAAGTGAATCGAAATTTATTACTTTCTTACGGATATGGAGATGGCGGCGGCGGGGTTAACCGCGAAATGCTAGAGATGCGCCGCAGACTCAACGATCTCCCAGGACTACCGAAGATTGAAACAGGAACAGCAGGAGATTACTTCCGTAATCTGCAAGAAACCGTTGCTAATACAGATCGTTATGTCCATGTATGGGATGGTGAGCTTTACTTAGAATATCACCGTGGCACGTACACTAGCCAAGCCTACAATAAGCGGATGAACCGCAAGCTTGAACTGCTGTACCGCGAGGCGGAATGGCTAAACGCACTGCAAAGTGTGGTGTCTGAAGATTGGTCGAACTATCGTCAGACTGATCTAGATGAAGGCTGGAGAATTATTCTACGGAACCAATTCCATGATATTATTCCAGGTTCTTCGATTCGTGAAGTGTATGAAGACAGTACGATTGAATATGCTCAAGCTGAAGCCATTGGTCAATCTGTATGGGAACAATCTACGAACCTACTAGTGAACGGAAGTGAAGCCGGTAAATATACCATCTGGAACAATGCTTCTTGGGAATTAACTGAGCTCGTAGAAATTACTATAGAGCCTGGCATGGAAACAGGACATTGGATAAACACAGAAGGTAAACCACTACAAGCTCAGCGTGAAGGTGACCGTTGGATCATTGAAGTATCCGACATTCCTTCTCTCGGATACACCACCATCTCCTTCGTGGCAGATGTGAATTCTGAGCCACTAAGCACTCCATTCAAGCTGAATGAATCAGGAATTTCAACGCCTCACCTTGAAATAGTGTGGAACGAGCAAGGTCAATTGTCATCCATCTATGATAAACACGAACAGCGTCAAGTATTAGCTAATGGAAGTCACGGTAACGTGTTCCAAGTGTTTGAGGATAAACCATTAGCACATGAAGCTTGGGACATTGACATCTACTATCAGCAAAAAATGCGTGAAGTGATCGATTGCACTAGCATTGAAGTCATAGAAAATGGTTCATTGCGTTGTATTGTGCAATTCACATGGAGCTATATGGATTCCACGATTAAACAGCAAATGATCTTACACGCTGGGCATCGTCGTATCGACTTCGTGACGAACGTAGACTGGCATGAGAAAAAACAGCTAATGAAAGTAGCCTTCCCTGTTGCGATACGAGCTACCGAAGCCACTTATGATATCCAGTTCGGTAATGTTAAGCGTCCAACACACTGGAACACTAGCTGGGATTACGCTAGATTCGAGACCGTGGGTCATCAGTGGGCAGATTTATCAGATCGTGGTTATGGCGTTAGCTTGCTGAACGACTGCAAATATGGCTACGACATCAAGGATAATGTGATGCGTCTATCCCTAATCAAATCGGCAACACACCCTGACCCTGATGCGGATCAAGGCGAACATTCATTCACCTACTCTATCCTGCCTCATACTGGGGATTGGCTACAAGGTGATACCGTCCGTCAAGCCTGGTCCATCAACAATCCACTGCGGAGCACCATGGGGCAAGCTGAAGTAGAAACAAAGTCCATGATTCGTCTTTCTACGAATACGGTTATGGTATCTGCCCTTAAGAAATCTGAAGATGGTCAAAAATTAGTCGTACGCGTTCACGACTATTCCGGAAGCCGCCAGCAGATTGATATGACGAGTGACTTGGACATTATTTCGTGGCAAGAATGTAATCTAATGGAACGTCCTGAAGGTGAGGTTCACACTGAACCTGTCATTACCTTTGTACTTGAACCTTACGAAATTAGAACATTTGAAATCGAAGTGTAGAATCTAATTAAATGAAGTAACATACAAAATCGGGGTGTCCCTGTAGCCATGTATAAAAGGCTACGAGGACACCCCGTTTTTCGATTATGAATGTTTATTTAAAATTTAAGTATACACATTGCGCAATGAGTTAACGTAGCGTATACTCCAATTAAGGGAGAGATGTATATGAGAAGAATGGGGAAAATTACGATATTCACAGGCATTGGATTATTGAGCCTTGCTTTGATTGCTATTCTTGCGATTAGCGCTTTTGTGATCAAGAGACCGGCCACCACCACCCCCGTAATCACGGAAGTGAAGCCTTATGAGTGGAATAAAGTCAAGCTGGACGGAAATGTCATTTCAAGTGATGGATCAGAGTATTTTATCTGGAATAAAAAGGGGGAGACTAATAACTGGATCATCTTCTTTTCCGGGGGAGGGGCCAGTTGGGATGCCCAAAGCGCCGCGCACCCCATCAAGCTAATGAACTTCATTAAAGGTGGAGATACGGGAAACTATTTCCAGAACATCCCCTTCTATATGCTGACATTGCTGAGAGGCATGATGGATACGGATAACCCTGCAAATCCTTTTCATGGATGGAATGTGGTCTACCTTCCCTATTCGACGGGTGATTTCCATATCGGTAACCGTACGGTTGAATATAAAAAAGAGGACGGCAGCACCTTTACAATGCGTTATAACGGCAGCAATAATGTGCAAAGCAGCCTTGATTGGATATATGCCAACGTGGAAAAGCCCGGCAAACTGCTAATTGCAGGTGAAAGTGCTGGTGGATTCGGGTCCGCCTTCTGGGCTCCGGAGATCGCCTCTCATTACAAAGACTCCGAGATCTTCCAATATTCAGACAGTTCCTTCCTGAAATCAGACAAGTGGCCAAATGTTGTGAATAAGGAATGGCAGGCAGACTTCGTTAAGAACTTTGGATATACCCCCGAAGCGGATATCATCGGGGCAGCATTTAAAGCGAACGGTCATCTACTGCCTGCGAATGCGGTAATATTGCAATCCTACTCGGTATTTGACGAGATTCTGATCCACTTTCAGAACAACATCAACGATTACAAGGGGCCCAGAGATCAACGCATTATTAATGAATGGTCACAGGAAATGCGGCAATCTGTATCTTCTTTGGCTGCCACTTTACCCAATTATTATTACTATCTGACTGACTATGGGCTAAATGCTAAGACGGGTACAACCCTGCACACTTTTGCAACCAGAGAGACCTTCTTTCAGGCTGAACAAGATGGTGTGAAGCTTCTGAAATGGCTAGGTGATGCGGTCAACCATCAGAAACCCTATTCAGTTGGCAGCAAGTTCCTCATGACGTCGAAGCCAGCCCAGAAATAGCACAGAATTAGCGAAATAATCGCACAAGGCAGGAGAGAAAATTAATGAATTTGCGTGAAAAGCAGATGCAAATGACGAGGGAGATCATTAAGGATACAGCGCTCAGCTTGTTCTGTGCTCAAGGTATTGAGCGCACGGATATGGCTCAAATTGCAGAACAAGCCGGGGTCTCTCGGCGCACTTTGTATCATCATTATAAGGATAAAGAAGAATTAGCCGCTCAAATCTATGTCCTTAATCTGGAGCGGATGTTTGGACAGCTGCTGTTTGATTTTGATTTTGAACAGCCGGTACAATCACTGGAGAACATTCTGGATAAATATTTGGCTTTAAGAGATCATCAGGAATCACTGATCTACTATGATGCCATTTTTGGAGTTTACTACAGCACGCTTTCTAAGAATCCTGCAGAACTGCCTGACTTCAAGAAGGCTATGGAAGGCTGGTATTCGCGACTTATACTGCTTGAGACAATAGCTGTGGCTCCGGAGGAAAAAAATAAGTGGCTGAACATTCTGCAGAAGTCCTCCCACCTGTATTTCATGTATTTACAAAAAGCCGTTATTATTACGCATCAGCGGGGCGGTGTGGTTACAGAGGAAGACCGGGCAACGGACCGACAATTCAAGGATTTCATTATGAATGGCGTACGGCATGCCCGATGATTAAAAGAGTCTTTTCGCAATAGGTTTCATTTCGGTATAATATACCAATCGGTATTCGTACGGCTCTAGTTATATGGAAGGAGCATTGGCTGAAATGGACATTGGCAAATATGAGAATCTGGTCCCGAATGTTTTTTTGTTCGTTGACCGCAGATCCTTCCCGGATTGGGAGATAACGCGTAGCAAGATTGATTTCCATGACCTTACCTTCATTGTGGAAGGGAAATCGAACTATTTTATTAATGGGGAGAAATTTACGGTTGAAGCTGGTGATATGCTCTATGCACCTTCTGGAAGTATTCGGGAAGCGCAGACCTTTAAGGAGGCACCCATGCGTTCTTTTGCGTTTAATTTCTTCTGGGAGGGGGAGGACAATCATGTGCAGCTCCCTTTTGAGACCATAACCAAAAACTGGAGAACTAAAGAGATTCTAGCGGACATCAAGGATTTCTCGCATGTATGGATGGGCAAACAGCCTTTTTATAAAATGAAGGCCAGAGCCATTTTTCAACTGATCGTGTATCGCCTCTTAAGCATAACCCACCATCAAGAGACACCTCTGATCGATCTGAGAATCCAAAAAGTAATGACCTATATTATGGATCATTATTCGGAGGAGGTTACGATCAAGGAACTAGCTGATTTGGTTGCCTTAAATCCAGTATATCTTGGCAAGCTGTTCAAGCAAAACACCGGTTCCACCTATAAAGAATTCATAAATAAAGTACGGGTAAACAATGCCGAGATGATTCTGTCCGCAGGTGGCTTCAATGTGTCCGAAGTAGCAGAGCATTGTGGTTATCAAGATGTCGCCTATTTCAGTAATGTTTTCAAAAATATAAAGGGTTATCCTCCGTCATCTGCCTTGAAATAACGGAGGACCCTGAACCATTCGGGGATTCAACCCTTCAATTAGCTCTATCTATGAATTAGTGTGTCCCCTAGTATAGAAGCTCTCCTCTGGGCCCAAATAGGAATACGGCAGCTCTGCAGTGGACAACACAAGCTTTTGCAGGACCAGGCCCGCATCCAATCCGTAAAAGCGGAGGGTATGGATACCCTTCGTTAATGCATGGATGGTGGTCACGGTATGGATATTATTCATAACCGCGCGGCACCACGGTTCATTATCATGATTGCCGCCCGCAAAATCCGTAGGTAGAGCATCCGTAATCACTGGCGTCTGTGCATCGAAGCCTATCGCATATTTTAATCCACTGAACTGTGACAGGTTGTTCGTTGGGGCAATATACGCGGTTAAGCTGTACTCTGCAGCCCGCTGTACTAAAACCTGATATTCCAGATAAGGTGCACACTCCGGTTGTTCAAACGATATAGCATCCGGAAACATTTTAACCGAGGATAAAGAACGCCCATAGCTAGCAATGGTCTTCCATTCCACCCCTGATTGTGCAACACGGCTTGAAGTATGCTCCGCTTCAATTGCCACTCTATTATGAGCCTCGATAAAGGTCATCACTGGCACATCCTGAATGTCAGTCCAGTCCACAGCTACACTCACCTTAACGGTGCCCCCGGCACCAGAGATCGTAATTTCACCCGATGATGTCTCGCGAACCTTTTCCCAATCTACAGAAACCTGTAAGCTCTCCCCAGCCTTGATCCAACCCGATGTTTTCTCAAGCTTGATCCAAGCTACATTACTTCTTGCCTGATATTCAAAGCCCGCTTCTCCACCGTTGCTGATAGTAATGCAATAGTTTTCTTTTTGCAGATTTGTAAATACCGGAAGCTTTGCCGTACCCGCAACATACGCTTGCTCCGTACCTTCAACATCAACAATCAATATAGAGCCTTTAGCGGGAATCAACGTGCTCACCTCTGGATATTTCCACCCTTCTGCATTCCAGTGAATATACCCGACATGAGGGGAACTCATCATTCCTTGCCATTTTCCTTCTGTAATTTCGTTATTATAAACCTGCTCCAGGTGTTTATCCCTATCGATGGCTTCATGAGTCAGAGTAGCGTAAGTATTTGCCAATACACTGCCTCGTCTAGCATATAGCTCGTTAAGCCCAGCATATATTTGCATTTTGAGCACATTGGCTGAGGCAGCAGCAGGGAAATATACAAGCTGGTAATACGCATCTTTTAATGATTCAGGAATAAGGGCATGGTATTGGTCAGCGGCATTCTCCATCCTAATCGCCTGCTTCAGCACTCTCTGTGCCTCATTGTAATGGATTGGACTGAAGGTTGACGGATAAATAATCTCCGGCTTGCGGCGACCATTCATTCGGGTATAATCACTCAGCAATTGCGCGATGCCTAGGCATGTCTCATGTTCCAGTGCATATCCGAACTGCTGCTCTACCCATCGTTTGGTATATTCCTCAGTCCGGTTAATCGCTCCAGTACCCCAAGCTTCAAAGTCATAGGCCAATTCCATAAAGTAGGAAATAGGCAATTCCATAGGCTTCAAATCCCCGACGTTCACAATCCATACCTCACGGATGCCATAGTCGAATGCCATACACATTTGCTCCCAAACCTTCTCCAGCGGAATCGTGTTTAACCATTCATAGGAATGTGGACCACCATGATAGTCAAAATGATAATACATCCCCCACCCTGCACTCCGATCGCGTTCGTGTTCCGTTGGGATTTTGCGGAGATTGCCAAAGTTATCATCTGCCAGCAGGATCGTAACATCATTCAGGACTTCCCAGTCCTTCAAGCCTTCAACCTCAGCAGTGCCATACCAATACTTCTCCACTTCCTTGTATACGGCTAGAATTTGGGGCGAACGCTCAAGATTATATTTCTTTAATAATTCTTTTTGCGTAAGGATGATATCCTTCAGCAGGTCAATATTTTCCTGGTCGGAGCCCTCCAGCGCAGAATCACTTTCACCCCGCATCCCTAATGTGATTAAATTGTCAAAGGCCTGATTCCGTTTGATTCCATCTTCCCAGAAATCTGTAATAGCCTGTTTGTTTCGGGCAAAATCCCATAAGTTACTTGTTCCATATTGGTTATATACCTTCTGCCATTCACTGCCTGCCCGAAATAAAGGTTCATGATGGGAGGTTCCCATTATAATGCCGTATTCCTGTGCATGCTGGGCGTTGGCAATTGGATTGCTTTTACCGTTAAGGCTGAATTCGGCACTCCACATCGCTGGCCATAAATAATTCCCCTTTAATCGAAGAATTAGTTCAAACACCTTGTCATAGAAATCTTCATTAAAATCACCAAATCTTTGAGTTACCCAAGAGCCCAAGGACGGCCAGTCGTCATTCAAAAAAATCCCTCTGTATTTAACCGAAGGTTCTTTGGAAATCATATGTAGCTGGCTATCAGGTAGAATCAAATCTGCTTTCTTCTCTGGTACAACATCTGCCCAATATCCCCACGGACTAACGCCAATTTTTTCAGAGATAGAATAAATCCCGTACATCGTCCCGCGTTTATCGCTTCCCACAATGACGAGCGCCTTGTCCACTCCTGCTGTCGGTTCTTCAACTACCTGAGTCCTATAACATTCCCTTTTCCCTTGGATGGCGGACACATCCACTGTCCCCTCCGCAATTAAACGATCAATAAGCTCATTACTGCCGATCGATCCAGCGATTACAACGGTTCCATCCAATGCCTTCAATTGTGTATGTATTTCAGGTTTAATCTCTGTTACCTGTTTAACATCTGCTGCAAAAGACTGAGCCACGCGGCGCAAACCGGCATAATCCTTCCCTTTGGGATCCACGTAAATCTTAGCAGCTTTGCCCTGCTTCACAAGGTTTAATTCCTGCGTAGGCATGATTATTCTCCCCTTAAGCATCCTATTTTCGTATGACTAGGCACATTATATAAGTAAGCGATTTCAACTTCCATGTGTAAACTAGCAAGTTTTTGTAATTATTAAACGAAACTTTGTTTATTGGTTGAACAATCTAGATATTTGGTGTTACTGTTAACAGGTATCCCCCTGTAGCAGAATCATTTCATTTGCAAGCGCATCCATAATAAGAGAACCTTACAAAGCGAGGATGATCCATATGGAAAAGAATAACGATTTCATTGCAAGCGAACAGATTGAAGGTCCGATGGCTCCAAAGGACCCGGCTGATCGTAGAAACGGCTTTTTTGTGCTGTATGAAACAGCAATTGAAGCAACAGCAAGAACCGAAGGCAAACCGTCACAGGAAGTTTACCTGGAAGGTAACTATCTGATCGACAAGACCAAATTTATAGGCGGTGTTACAGACGAGGCGATTCTGGAGCTTCTGGGGAGCAGCACTGGATTTCGCAAATTGGTCCATAGTATCGGAGTATCCGTGAGAAGGACTAACGCGCAGGAAGATCCAGTCACTTTTTTATTACAGCACTGGGGCAAAACTAGTAAATATGAAACCGGCAGTTATTTACGTGTCCCCTGCCCCGCCGATGGTTCAGAGGTTATTTTGAGATTAGCAGATTATCCGGGTTCTGAAGATGATGATGTGCTCGGAAAATTTGCTTTTGAATTTAATCACGCAGGCGAACTGGCGATTGCGAGTGTTATTTTTTATTTGCATGACGGCTATTCTGTTCCAGAGCTAATCCTTGAACCACCAGTTGCTTTTGAATCGAATGAGTACCCAAAGATTATTACACAATCCTTGCTGCACGCTGGTAATAATAAAAGATTAAAAGCTGCCATAAATAAGGCTATAAAGGGCGAGGAAGTCACGATCGCTTATATTGGAGGTTCCATTACTCAAGGAGCCGGTGCTAAGCCGATACACACAGAATGTTATGCCTATCAATCGTACTTAAGATTTAAAGACTTATTCGGCACAAATGGTGGCGAGAACATCCATTTTGTGAAGGCTGGGGTCGGAGGAACACCCTCCGAGCTTGGCGTCATCCGTTATGAAAGAGATATTCTTAGAGAAGGTTCCGTAACACCAGATATCGTGGTAGTGGAATTTGCGGTAAACGACGAAGGAGATGAAACGAAAGGCAATTGTTTTGAAAGCTTATGCTTAAAAATACTTTCCGCCGATCATCAGCCTGCCGTAATCCTTCTGTTCAGTGTGTTTATGAACGACTGGAACCTGCAGGATCGGCTCTCCCCCATTGGCCGCCATTATAATCTTCCTATGGTTAGTGTAAAGGATGCCGTATCCGAGCAGTTCTGCCTGAGTAAAGCTGAAGGCAACATCATCTCTAAACGGCAATTTTTCTATGATATCTATCATCCGACAAATGAGGGTCACCGGGTAATGGCTGATTGTCTCACTTATTTATTCACCGAAACCCATAAATCACAAATGGATGAAGAGGATATCTTATTGGATCAACGACCGGTCATCGGGAATGATTTTGCAGGAACCCTCCTGCTGGATCGAAAAAACTATATTGACGCAGGTAAGATCGAAGTAGGCGGATTTTCGGGGATCGATACCGATTTGCAGCGGGTAGAAATGGATGCCGACCCTCACGGTACTCCGGAATTCCCTCATAATTGGATGCATTCAAGAGCGTCTGGAGAAGAAAGCTTCAAGCTGACAATAACGAGTAAAAATCTCATCCTCATATACAAGGATTCCGGCAGCAGCAAATTCGGCAAGGCGGATATCTTCGTAGACGGCAGCCTTGCAGTTACTGCTGATCCTCACGTGAACAACTGGACACATTGCAATCCGGTAATTCTATATCAAAACGAAGCTAGCAGTGAGCATCAGATAGAAATCAAAATGGTACCCGAAGATCAGGATAAGTGTTTTACTATACTAGGCTTCGGTTATACCCTCTAATCAGTTGCACCAGTTGCAAGACAGCCCCGATGTATTCTTCATCAGGGCTGTCTTTATTGTATCGCTTGGAATTTAGTCCATTTCCCACTAATATACCGCCAAATAAACAATGCCGCTTTAATCAACCAATCACAATAGACTGCAATCCACGTTGCAAACAGATCCATATGAAACCAATAAACTAGTGCTTAACATAATGAAAAACCCGCTCAATAAGCGGGTTATCGCTGTTATATAGACAGAATTGCTCTCATTCTTGCTCTCCTTACTCCAGTTCGGTCCCTATCCCCTTTTCTCTCGCCTTGTTCACGTAATACACCGCTGTAGCGATATCAAAGACGGCCATCCCCATCGGGCAAAAGAAGATCGGTTCATCTTCGCCGAATTCAGCTAGGCTGTGGCGCAAGACAACATCGGTAATCATCTGGGTGTCAGCACGAGTGAGCCCCTGCTCCAAATGAAGCTGCTCAATATCCGTATTCTCACGGCACACTTCATCCCAATCGTCGACGATAATGGCTTTTAACGAAGCTAACGCCTCCGGCTTATAATCACGCAGTGAAACATTCAACAAAAGACTACCTTTTTCAGGATAGAGATCGATATACCGATGTTCGGCTACAGTACAAGTAATAAAGATATTCGAATGCTGATAAACGTCCACCCACGTCTCAGCCACTTCCATCCTATCTCTACAGAGAGATGAGACTCCTGATAAGTCTACTCCCTTGATATCGAAAATCCGGATACGTTCGACTCGATCCCCGTACAAAGCCGTAACCATTTGACAATGAACCTGCCCAATCGGTCCCCAGCCGATAATGCCTAGATGAATCCGCTCCACTGAACGCGCCAGCAAAAAGTAACGAATCATCAGTCCGCTGATGGAAGCCGTCCTAATAATACTGGGAAGCGGAGAGTTCAAGACGGCTGAAGGCCGGCCTGTACTTGGTTCATTCAATACAATGATGCTATGCGCGCGAGGAAGATCAGCCTCAATATTATCTGGGAAGCTAGAAATCCACTTTATCCCTGCCGCGTTCACCTCTCCCCCTACGTAAGCGGGCATTGCAATAATCCGGTTTTGTGGACTCTTATACCTTAGGTAAGGCTTTATCGGCTGGACATAATCACCTGAATCGATGATACCCACAACGGTTTCTATCGACTCCACAAGAATAGGCCAATTAACACCTACTGCCCGTATATCTCGATCATTTAAGTACAGCATACCGTCACCTCCTTATGAAATAGATTCTTTGTTGTTACAGCTCAGCGATATCGCAGCCTTCAGTCCAAAGCTCCTGACCAAATTGGTTCTGAATCCATGAGTCAGAATATACGGTATCGAGGTAACGCTCTCCCTTATCATGCAGAATGACTGCGCAGACAGCTCCCGGAGTCAATTCTGGCTCCATCTGCTTCACGGCGGCTATGACTCCCCCGGAGGATGCGCCAGCCAGGATGGATTCGTTCTGCGCCAACATCCGGCAACCTTTTACGATATCTGAATCCGAGACATGCACGATATGGTCGATTATATCTGTTCTGCAGAAAGGTGGCACGATGCCGGCACCCAGTCCCGGGAAGCGCCGAGTACTCTTATTCCCGCCAAAAATCGCGCTTCCCTCTGCATCGACAGCCACGATCTTGGTCTGAAGTCCGTGATCTCTTGCGTATTCCGCAAGACCCCGTATGGTTCCGCATGTACTAACGCTGCAAAATAAATAATCCACTCGTTCAAGATCAGTCACGATTTCTTTCATTGTCGTATGGTAGTGGGCTAAATAATTATTTGCGTTCGCGTACTGATTCGGCCAGTAGCTGCCCGGTATCTCCGCCAACAACTGCTGCACACGTTTCAGTCTAGCAGGAAGAAACTCCCCTGTTACGGGATCGGGATTGGCGACATAGTCGATTTTTGCATCCAACGCCTTCAGAATTTGCAGATTCGTTTCCGTGGTTCTAGGATCAATAACGCTGATAAAACGCATCCCCAAATACTTACAAATCATGGCCAAGCTGATCGCCATATTACCAGAGCTTGATTCAATGATGGTGGTTCCCGGGCCTATTGTTCCTTCCTTCCATGCCTCTTGGATCATCCGCAGGGCGGGACGATCTTTGGCGCTTCCCCCCGGGTTCATCAGCTCCATTTTTGCATAGACGTCAAACTCACTTTTATAGAACAAGCTCTTCAGCTTGATTAAGGGTGTATTTCCGATAGTCGACAAAATACCGTCAGTGAAGTCCATCTCTGCGCGATCTTTATCTTTCTGGTAATATAGCTTTTTGTTCTTAACCTTTCCGCTGTCCATCGGCTCGTCTTTGCCTACTGTAATGACCTCAATATCATCCAGCAGATGGTTTCGAATCATCATGCCGATTTCCGGAATGCATTCCCTAATTTCCTCTTTGATCTTCGGGACAATGGTGTCATCCGCAGATTTACTTTTGATATAAACGGTCAGCGCGTTCTTCCTCACTTTGACCCGAATGATCGCATCTTCAATATGTCGGTATACGACCTGTTCGATATCGTACAGGCTGATTTTCTCCCCGTGCTTCAGCTCCCGGCCCACCCGTTTGACGATGGAACTAAAGCTCTGCTTCTCCACACCATCTATCATCACAGACCTAAAGTCCCTTACAACGTCATAGGTAACGAAACGAATAGCTGGCAGCATTTTGCGAACCATGGAGGTAAGAACAAGAACACTTTCATCATTACTAAGCGGACTTAGTTCTTCGCCAATCTCCTGCGCCCCGACCCCTTCCGCAAAAATCCCATCAGCAAAAATATACCTGCCAAGATCATGTGAATAATAAGCAATCGTGCCTATTTCAATAGAGCCATACGTATCAATGATGTCGCGCGGTTCAAGACCGAACAGACGGGCCATATTCCGCTGCCACCCTAATGAGGCGATTTCCCCAACCAAAATAATCTTGCGGATTCCAAAAACACGCGGATCTCTAGTAGCATGTACGATATGATCAAGGATGGAAGGCATTGTGTAGAGTAAGTCAGGCTTGAAGGTTTGAAGCTGTTCAATATGCTGCTCGATCGGTAATTCGAAGGGAATTGAATGATGTTCCAATCCTAACCGCTCAAAAATGGACAGCGCAGTGTTCGCCGCATGCCCAGTACCCATATCCGCCAAAGCGCTAACACATCCGCTTCCCGCAATAAGATCACCGTACAGCTTCGTTTTAATATCTATATAGTTCTTTTCGTCTTCCTTAGAGTAAAGGATGGCTTTTCGACGGCCTGAGCTTGTACCCGATGTCCTATACACGGTCAAAGAAGGATCAATGGGTTGATTATAATAATAGGTTTCTAGCGTTGTCGACGTCATAAGCGGAAGCGTCTCTAAGCTATAATTCGCTCTTTCGCCGCCAATCAGCCCCTTATACCAGGGAAATACCTCAATTAATTCAAGTAACTTATCCTGCAATTTGTCTTTGTCGAGCAGCATGATGGCCGCCTCCTGTTGACCGCTAGCTGCAGCCCATAGATAAATACCTACCATAATCATATGTAGAGTTCTTTCAGTGTGTTCTACGATTCGGTGGTTGCCCAATCAAAAGCTGAGGCATTCCCGTAATATAGCCTATGGACATTTGAGACGGAGGGGCAAAATGATGAAGCAGATAAGTCGTATATCCAATAAGCTGACGAAGACAAGGGTGCTGGTTAGAAATCAAGCGTTAAACAAACATATCCCGCTTACAAGAAAAATGGATAAGAACACGCTCTATGAGATGCTACAAAAATATAAGATGGTGTACATTAAGCCTTGCTGCGGATCTTTAGGACAGGGCGTGATACGGGTTGATCTTGCACGCGCACAATACCGCTATCAATCCGGTACCCAAGTACACAAATTTTCTGATTACGACACGGCCTATCGAGCTATCTTACGAGAGGCCCAAGGGAAGTCCTATTTAGTTCAAAAGGGGATCAGACTGTTGGTGTACGATGGCCGCCCATTCGATATCCGGGTGATGGTGCAGCGAAATTCTAAAGGTGGGTGGGAAGCAACAGGGGTTGCAGGACGCGTGGCGCATCCTCGCAAAGTAGTTACAAACGGGAGTCAAGGAGGAACGATTTATCCGGTTGAGGAATTATTGAAAGCCTACACAAGCACAGAGAATTGTACAATATTGATCCGATCCCTGAAGCAAATTGGAGTGAAATCCGCCAGACAACTTAGCACTGTCTATCCCGGCCTTCAGGAAATCGGTGTAGATATTGCCTTAGATCAACGTCTCAAGCCATGGATCTTAGAAGTGAATACCGCTCCTGATCCGTGCCCATTTACTAAGCTGAAAGACACCCGTATGATTGACCGAATTGTCAGATATGCAAAAGTTTACGGTCGCACATACAATCTTAAGTGCATGAAATCAAAACAGGGTGTCGTGTGAAGCATAGTACATGTGCCGCGGCGAACTGTGAATTTACAAGTCCACAGCTCGCCTTTTATACGGAGTATAAGGGTTCGGTTGTTTACAAAATGGACGAAAAAAGACGAGAAATCCCCTCTTTAAATTTGATTATAAGGGACCTTTCTTTATAACGCTCAGGGGTAAGCTCCGTACTTAACTGGCTATCTTCATGAAACAATTCTTGAAGCTGTTTAGCAACTTGCTCATCATAAACAATGGCATTAACTTCGAAATTGAGTCTAAAGCTCCGGGAATCAATATTCATTGTCCCTACGGACGCTACTTCTTCATCTACCACAATCGTCTTGGCATGCAAGAAACCATTTTCATATAACAGAATTTTCGCTCCATAATTCAATAATTCACCTGCATACGCCCAAGTTGCCCAGTATACAAAAGGGTGGTCAGGCTTATTTGGAATCATAATCCGTACATCCACACCGGATAGGAGTGCAATTTTACATGCATCCATAAAACTGCTATCTGGAATGAAGTATGGCGTCTGAATATACACACTCCGTTTGGCGTTCAAGATCAGCTTAATATACATGTTTTTCAGATGCTCAACTAGCGAGTTAGGACCACTAGACACAATTTGAGCGGGACTTGATCCGGCATGACCTCCAGTAGTAAAGGAAAATTGATCGAAGCTTACCTGCTCGTGTTTCCGGGCATGTTTCCAATCCAGAAGAAACCTGCCTTGAATTTGATTAACGGAACCACCCTTCATTCTAAAATGTGTATCCCGCCAATATCCAAACTTTTTATCTATCCCTAAGTATTCATTTCCCACATTAAATCCACCAATATAAGCTATTTCCCCATCGATGATACATAGTTTTCTATGATTTCGATTATTCATTCGAAAATTTATCGGTCTAAGCAGTGATGGAAAGAATACCTCTACTTCTCCATCAGCAGAAAGTAGTTCTTTAAAGAACTTAAGAGAAAGTCTCTTGGAGCCGATTTCGTCATAGAGAACCCTCACTTTTACGCCTTCTTTGGCTTTTTTAGTTAATTCATCTCTTAATTTTGTCCCTAAATCATCAGGCTGGATGATGTAATATTGAATGTTGACCTCTTTTTTGGCATTTCTAATATCATTAAATAAAGAGTCAAACTTTTGTTTACCATCGTTAAAAATAGCTATCTCGTTATCTGTTGTCATTAGCGCATTCGATGAAACAAGGTTCATATGAATTAAATCAGCATATTTCGTTAACAAAGCATTCTGATTCTCGCGTTGATCCTTTAATGTAGCCAATTGATGATCTACAGTTGATTGTAGATATTTACTTTCTTCAGCTGAAAGGCCAAAGAAATTCTTTTTTGCTAAATTACGACCAAGAAAGAGATAAATAATAAAGCCCAAAATGGGAATGAAATAAAAAACCATAAGCCACGCCCACGTATAACCAATATCTCTCCTCTCAAAAAATAAAAAACCAGCAGAGAGCAATATGTTTATAATCATAACAAATGAAAGTATCCATGTGACCAGACTGCCGTTGTCCATAAGGAGTTCCTGCCTTTCTTATCTTTCTATAGATGTCGGTATTTCTAGTTTTG